>USGC01000272.1 GCA_900554095.1 uncultured bacterium | reverse complement strand
ACCTTTACCTACTCCAGATGAACCAGATATTACAAACAATTTTTTGTTCATATTATAATTATACAATGAATATTCAAAACGAAAAAAATATCTGTAATTTTTTGAAAAAACTTAATACAATTGACAGCCCAAAAGAGTTTGCCAAATTGGTTTCAGTTGAATTTTTAAATATCACACACGCGCATGCTTCTTGTGTATGTTTGTTGAGTGGAACGTCCAACAAAATTGACATAAAACAGTTCGCTTATCAGGCTGGTAAAAAACAAAATATGTCTTTAAAACATGCTATTGAAAAAATTTCCATAGTCGGTGATGATTTACTTACCAACAGCTTTGAAACTGAAGATATCCTTGATTATTTTAATTCTATTTCAAAAGAGGGGATTATTATTGAACCTATTTATTATAAAAATACAATTTTAGGTTACGCCGCAATGGTTCATAAAAATCGCAGCTTTTATAAGAGGCACAAGATTATTGTCGAAATCCTTATGGAAAGTGTAAATTCAAGGCTGGAGATAATTTCGTTAAAAGAAGAATTAAATAAGACTAATCGTGAAAAAGTTCAGTTTTTAGCAAGTATTTCGCACGAATATAAAACACCCTTGAATTCTATTATCGGATTTTCTGATATTTTGAAATCTAAAATGCTCAATGATGAAAATTACAAATATATTGATAATATTTCAAAAGGCTCAAAGTTCTTGCTAAGTTTAATTCAGGATATACTTGACATGGCTCGCTGCGAGTACAAGCCTATGGAAATTAAATGTGAATACTTCCAGCCAAAAGAAGTTATTGAAGATATCCTCTGGAGTTTTAACGAGGCAATGAATGAAAAAAATATTAATATTAGCTATACACTGATGGATGTTGAAATATATGCTGATTTAAAACGCTTTAAACAGTTGATATACAATCTTGTCTCTAACTCTGTTAAGTATAACAAAATTGGCGGCAAGGTTACCATTGTTACCTATATCAATGAAAATCAGGAATTTACTTTTGAAATAAAAGATTCTGGCGACGGTATCAGAAAAAAAGATTATGGCAAAATATTTAACTTTTTCTCGCAGGTGAACCGCGACCAGCTTAAACGCCAGCAGGGCTCAGGTGTTGGCTTGGCTCTTTGCAAAGCTATTGCAAAAGCCCATGGTGGTGATATCGGCTTTAAATCAAGACTGAACTTTGGCAGCACCTTCTGGTTTACTATCCCCAAAGCGCCAGAAAGAGAAACAGATTTTATTGAATTTTAGGAGGGCCTATGTCTATTGAAAATGTAAAAGAGTATTTTAAAAAATTTAAGAAAGATAATGAAATTCTGGAATTTGAAACCTCCAGCGCAACTGTTGAACTTGCCGCAAAGGCTTTAAGCTGTCAGCCTGCAAGAATATGCAAAACACTTTCTTTCAAAGTTAATAACGAATGTATTTTGATTTGCACTGCGGGGGATGTAAAAATTGATAACAAAAAATTTAAACAGACTTTCAATTGCAAGGCTAAGATGCTGACTTTTGATGAAGTTTTTGAATATACTTCGCATAACGTCGGTGGAGTCTGTCCTTTCGGTATCGAACGAAAGGATGTTAAAACATATTGTGATATTTCTTTAAACCGTTTTAATACTGTTTATCCGGCCTGTGGAAGCTCCAATTCCGCTATAGAATTATCGCCTCAGGATTTATTTAATTATTCAAACTCTTGCGGCTGGGTTGACGTTACTTATTAAGAGGCACGTTTTCTTAGTTTTTCATATACCAGAAGAATTGTGCAAATTACAACGCAAATTGCAGTTGATACAAGCCAAAATGCAATAGCGCCGTTCCAGCCGAATTTGTCAACCATAAAGCCTGTTCCGCCTGAAGACAACGCGGCCCCCACATAACCGAATACACCCGTAAAGCCGATTGAGGCTGACGCAACTTTTTTAGAACTGCTTTCGACTGCGCACAAGCCGCCGATTAACATCTGAGGCCCTGATGTGAACATCCCGATCATTG
>USGC01000271.1 GCA_900554095.1 uncultured bacterium | reverse complement strand
TTAGAGATCGTTGATTTTCCATGCCTTTACCTCCTTTTTAACCTATTAACTATATTATGCTTTTTTATTAATTTTTCAAGCCCTGATAAAATTTACCTTGTATAAACCCTCGGTAAACGGACTTTTAAGCGGCAAGTCAGCTCGTAGTTTATTGTGGAAAGAATTTTAGCCCATTCATCAATGGAATTGTTTTCATCCAGAAGTGTGATAACATCACCAACATTAGCGTCCACTCCAGTAATATCAAACATCATTTGATCCATCGTGATATTGCCTATTTGCGGAACTTTTTTACCATTCAAAACCCCGCATATTTTATTGGAAAGCCCGCGTGGAATTCCGTCTGCATAACCCAAAGGCACCGTTGCAACAAGCCTATCGCCTTTTGCCGTAAATGTATGACCATAGCTCACACCTTCGTTGTCCTTGGCTGTGTGAATGTGCACTATCCGGCCTTTTAAAGAGAGTATTTGTTTTAGTTTTGGAATATTTACATTTTCATCGACCGGCAAGTCCGGGTAAAGCCCGTAGAGGGCAATTCCGGCACGTCGCATGTTGGAATTCGGCACATCGTAGCACATTCCGCCCGCTGTGTTAAGGATATGAAGCAACAAGCCGTTTGTATTAATCCGCGAAATTACACTATTCCATTTTTCTATCTGAAGCCCTGTTTTCTGACGAATTTCAGCATTAGCAAGGTGGGTGAATATACCTTTAAAATCGATGAAATCAGAATTTCTAACTTCTTCAATGAATTTCACTGCATTCTCGATATCAACGCCAATACGGTTCATTCCAGTGTCTAATTTAACGTGTACTTTAGGTTTTCTGCCTGTACGCTCGAAAGCCTGGCGGCAAGCCAAGATGTGTTCTTCAGAAAATATTGATATTGCTAAATCAAGTTTTACAGCACTCTCAACCGCCCAAACCGGAACAGCGCCAAGCACAAGGATTTCAGCGTTAATTTTGGCATTTCTTAAATCAGCGCCCTCATCGATTGAGGCAACCCCAAGCATATCTGCACCGCTTGCAAGCAGTGTCGGAGCCAGCATTACAGCACCATGGCCGTAGGCATCGGCTTTTACTACCGCCAAAAGTTTATTATTTTTTGGAGTGATTCTTCTTATTTCTTTAATATTTTGCGCCAGGTAATCAAGGTTTATCTCAACCCAGCTATCCCTATGAATATTTACATTCGATTGTTTAACATTTCTCATACGTCTGATTATAGGACGAAATTCAAAACTGAGCAAACTTTTTTTGTAAAATATCTGTAAACATTTTGAAATAACCACTTCTTTTATCTTATAATTTTAAAGTGGAAAGTACGAGGTGATATTATGAACATTGAACATATTAAGCAAGTTGACCCGCAAGTCGCTCAACAAATAGAATTGGAACTTACAAGACAACAGAATACAATTGAGCTTATCGCAAGCGAAAACTGTACATCACTTGCAGTAATGGAAGCAGCAGGAAGTGTTCTCACAAACAAATACGCAGAAGGTAAGCCTCACAAAAGATTTTACAACGGATGCGAACACGTCGATGTAATTGAAGAACTTGCGCAAAAACGTGCGTGTGAACTTTTCGGGATGGATCATGCAAATGTTCAGCCTCACAGTGGCGCTCAGGCTAATATGGCAGTATTTATGTACGCCCTCAAAATAGGCGATAATGTCTTGGGGATGGATTTGTCAAACGGCGGCCACCTCTCTCACGGCTCTCCAGTAAACTTTTCTGGAATGTATTTTAATGTAAAAAGCTACGGCGTTGACGATGAAGGCAATATTGATTATGAAAACGTACGCCAAATGGCAATTGAACACAAGCCAAAATTAATTATTTGCGGTGCTTCAAATTATTCAAAAATTATTGATTTTAAAAAGTTTAGAGAAATAGCAGACGAAGTCGGAGCATATTTAATGGCAGATATTGCGCACATTGCAGCTCTTGTTGCAACAGGGCTTCATCCGTCTCCGGCGCCTTATGCGGATTTTGTTACAACTACAACCCACAAATCTTTACGAGGCCCACGCGGCG
>USGC01000270.1 GCA_900554095.1 uncultured bacterium | reverse complement strand
TATCAATTATTGCTATTTGCAGCCATAGACGCGGATTATTAGTTGTTCTAATCTCATTTATGTAATCAGCGCATTTGCCGCTCAATGAAACAATTTGATGAGTTTCAACATTGTTTGACTGCTGTTTAAGTTCTTTTACCTGAAGTTCGTTTAACCCGGTTAGCGCAAAAACAGCTTCAGCACGGCAATTTTTGACTATCAAAAGATTTTTTAAATAATCTAAAAGGTTTTGTAATATTTGTACAGGTTCATTACCTGAATTGTAAATTTTTTCTAAGATTTCAACGGCCTCATCAGGCTTGGATGAAACAATTGCATTAGAAATTTCCGCTAGAACATCAAAAGAAATTCTCCCCAATAGCGAATTTATATCATCTGTTGTAATAGCCTCTTGCGCACCCAAAACACTAAGCTGATCCAAAAGAGCAAGACTGTCGCGCATGCCACCTGCTGAATTTTTAGCAATAGTATTCAGCGCGTCGTCAGTTATATTAATTTGTTCAGCGTCTGAAATTTTTCTAAGATGTTTAACAATGTCATGTGTTGTAATTCTTCTAAAATCAAAGCGCTGACAACGGCTTTTGATTGTATCAAGGACTTTGTGAACTTCTGTTGTCGCAAGAATAAAAATAACATTTTTGGGAGGTTCTTCAAGTGTTTTTAAAAGCGCATTGAAAGCCGTAGAAGAAAGCATGTGAACTTCGTCTATAATATAAATTTTATATCTGCTGTTAACCGGTGCATACATGACTTTTTCAAGAATATTTTGGGCGTCTTCGACCTTTCTGTTGCTGGCTGCATCTATTTCTATAACATCCATCGGCACAGAATTTGTAATATTACGGCAGTTTTCACATTCACCGCATGGCGTTATTGTCGGGCCGTTAACGCAGTTTAACGATTTAGCAAAAATTCTTGCGGTTGAAGTTTTTCCGGTTCCGCGAGGCCCTGTAAAAAGATAAGCATGAGATATCTTATCCATTGCTATAGCGTTGGATAAAGCCTTTTTAATATGTTCTTGCCCGACAATTTCATCTAATCTTTGCGGACGATATTTTCTATAAAGAGGAATATATTTTTCGTTCATGATATTATTATAGCAGAGTTTATATAAAAAGGGGCAGAATATGAATTTAATTAAACCTGCAACATTAAAAGAGGGAGATACAATAGGAATTTTAGCGACATCCGGAGCTATAGAGAAAGAAAGTAAACCAATCTTAATAGCAGTTGATTATTTTGAAAAAATGGGATTTAACACGGTTTTAAGCGAAAACATATATTCTGAAGACAGGTATCTGGCTGGAAAGGATGAAAAAAGAGTAGAAGAACTTCACAAATTTTTCTTGAACAAAAAGATAAAAGCCATTATATGCCTGAGAGGCGGATACGGTGCTATTAGAATAATTGATAA
Source organism: uncultured bacterium (assembly GCA_900554095.1). Taxonomy (GTDB): domain Bacteria; phylum Cyanobacteriota; class Vampirovibrionia; order Gastranaerophilales; family Gastranaerophilaceae; genus Scatenecus. Next base: position 656 of record USGC01000270.1, on the reverse strand, counting down.
AATCGATTATTCAATTATAAGAAATAATCCAAAGATTTTCTGCGGATATTCTGATGTAACAGCGCTTTCGCTAATGATGCTTAAACGTGCCGGTCTAATAACCTATTCAGGCCCTATGATAATAAGCGATTTTGGCAGAAGTTTAAGGGCACAATATACAATGGCACAATTTTTTAATGCTGTTTGCAAAGATGAATACAGCCTTAAAGGAAAAGAAATACTAACTCCCGGAGAAGCCGAAGGAATTTTGTGGGGCGGCAACCTGTCAACAGTATCTTCACTATGTGGTGAAGATTTTATTCTGGACAGCCCTTTCTTATTTATGGCGGAAGACTTGAACGAGCCGGCATACAAAATCGATAAAATGATTACTCAACTATTGAATATAAAAGAGTTTTCAAAAAATATTAAAGCACTAATATTAGGAGATTTTTTAAACGTTGATAATAAAAATTGGCTAGACGACCTTTTCAAAGAAGTATCAGAAGAATTAAAGATACCGGCAGTAAAAGGCTTTCGGCTGACACATTTAAGAAGAAAAGATACTTTTCCAATAGGCATGTGTGCAAAATTAAAAAATTTGGGCATAATAATACAATAGGAGGAGATAAAAACAATGAAAAACAATATTTCACCTAAAAACCCAATGGGGGGGG
>USGC01000269.1 GCA_900554095.1 uncultured bacterium | reverse complement strand
AAATAATGTTATAATAAACAATAAATATAGCAAATATGAGGTCAGTATGAAAAAATCCTTTACATTAGCGGAAGTATTAATAACCTTGGGCGTAATCGGAATTGTTGCGGCGATGACTCTGCCAACGTTGATTAACAAGCATAATAAGCAGGTAACGGTTACAAGATTAAAACAATCTTATGCAATTCTTTCAGAAGCAGTTAAGCAATCAGAAGTTGTTAACGGTAGCAGCGAGTATTGGAATTATGAAACTGATGGCGAGACTTTTTATAAAACATATCTCAAGAATTATGTTAAGGTCATATCCGAAGAGTTCTTGTCTGATTTAAATGCGCATATTTCTTACAAAGGTTTAAGCGGTGGTACTGTGGCTGCCTTAATTGAAGACGGAAATAATTATACGATTAAGCTGCCTAATGGAAGCATTGTAATTATTGCCAGCCGTGAATATAGTAATTATAAAGTAATTGGTATAGATGTGAATGGTTTTGCAAATCCCAATCAAATAGGCAGAGATTTATTTTATTTTGCAGTCTCTAAACGTAGAGGAGTACAGCCATATGGGCTGTTTGTTGGTACAGAAAAAGTAGGTGAAAACTATACGCGTGATACACTTACAAAAGATGGGCCGGCAGGTTATGAGTATGCAGCATGCAATAAGGCTCAAGTTGGTCATTTGTGTACACTTCTGATTATGCATGACGGCTGGGAAATGAAAGACGACTATCCTTGGTAAAATTTTCTTAACCCCTCCAGGCGGATGATTTATTATTATAATGTTTGCAAAAATCATAATTTAGATTATAATATTCGCGTGAAATGACTTAATTAAGGAGAGGTTATGTTAAAAAAATTACTTTCATCCAAAGCAATTGCGGCATTGTTTGCGGCGTTGTTTTGCAGTGTTTCGCCTGTACTTGCAAGCGAAGCGGATTTAGTTGTTCCGAGTATAAAAGACGCAAGCCTTTCAAGCTACAATCTTCTGTTAATTGGTATTGCAATTTCAGTGATCGGGCTTATATTCGGATTTATTGAATTTTTAAGAATTAAAAAAATGGATGTTCACGCGTCCATGGCGGAAGTCGGCAATACGATTTTCGAAACTTGTAAAACTTATCTTATTCAACAAGGTAAATTTTTGCTTGTGTTAGAAGTTTTAATCGGCTTATGTATTGCCTTTTATTTCGGATACCTTCAAGGAATGGAGTTAAAGAATGTTTTAATAATCCTTGCTTGGTCAGTAATCGGTATATTAGGTTCATACGCGGTTGCCTGGTTTGGTATCAGAATGAATACTCTGGCAAATGCAAGAACTGCATTTGTTTCATTAAAAGGCAACCCTTTAAATATACTTAACATTCCTTTAAAAGCAGGTATGTCAATTGGTGTTTGCCTTGTATCAGTTGAGTTGATTTTGATGCTGACAATTCTATTGTTTGTTCCGGGCGAAATCGCGGGAGCTTGCTTTATCGGGTTTGCTATTGGTGAATCTTTGGGTGCTTCTGCGCTTCGTGTTGCCGGGGGTATTTTTACAAAAATCGCGGATATAGGTTCAGACTTGATGAAAATTCAGTTTGGTATTAAAGAAGACGACCCTAGAAACCCTGGGGTTATTGCTGATTGTACCGGCGATAATGCGGGCGATTCTGTAGGGCCTACTGCTGACGGTTTTGAAACTTACGGCGTAACAGGCGTTGCACTTGTAAGCTTCATTCTTCTCGGCGTGTTCCCTGAATACCAGATTCAGCTGCTGACATGGATTTTCACAATGAGATTCCTGATGATTGTGACTTCTGTTGTTGCATACTGGATTAACACAGGTATTAACCACCTGATGTATTCAAAAGCAGAAAAATTAGACTTTGAACAACCCTTGACCAACCTTGTCTGGTTGACTTCAATCCTCTCTATCGCAATGACTTTCGGCGTAAGCCACTGGTTGTTGGCTCCGATGGGCGGAAATTTATGGCTTGTACTTTCTTGTATCATCTCCTGCGGTACTTTGGGCGCAGCTTTGATTCCGGAATTTACAAAAATGTTCACCAGCCCGAACGCAAAACACACAAAAGAAGTTGTTACTGCTT
>USGC01000268.1 GCA_900554095.1 uncultured bacterium | reverse complement strand
TGAAAAAGTTTGTAAGCACCATGGAGCAGGCTATAATGCTTTCGGAATTAGACAATGGCCCTGCTGCTGATTGGGAAAAACAGGATGTTGTATGGGAAGATAGAGATGAAAACAAAGTTGATAGTGCTGCGCAAAATGGATTAGTCAATAAGTTTTATGTCCGATATTTGAAGAAATATTTGAAAACCGTAAAAGTTGATGAAGTTGACACAACGGATCCGGATCGTATGAAAATATATTTTGCCGATGGGTCAACAACTACATTCTATAATGGAAGTTGTATTGATATAACTTATGACGTAAATGGTGATAAAAAACCTAATGACAGAGCCAAAGATCAATTTAGCTTCTTACTATGTTCGAGTAAATATATAGATGCGGGACATCCGGTATCTAAAAAAGCTTTTGGTACATTTGATGAGTTTGAAACCCGCGAGGAGGCTAAGTCGCAATGTAAAAACAGAACTGCCTATTGTACCAATTTACTGCAATTTGACAACTGGGAATTTAAAGACGATTATCCGTTTAAGCTTTAACAAAAAAGACCGGTTTTGTAAGCCGGCCTTTTTTATATGTACAAATAATATTAACCTTTAACTTGATTCATAACTTCATCAGCAAAGTTTTCTTGACGTTTTTCAAGGCCTTCGCCGAGTACGTATCTTTCAAATTTTTCGATATTTAATTTGCCTTCAATCAATTGGCCGATTGTAACATCCGGATTTTTAACGAACGGCTGTTCGAGAAGTACTCTGCTTGCCATAAGTTTGTTTACACGGCCTTCAACGATTTTTGCCCGAATAGCTTCCGGCTTCTTTTGAAGATCTTCTTTGCCCATCTCAATAGCTGTTTCATGGTCAATTACAGATTGAGGAATTTCTGCTCTTGTAATGAATTCAGGCGCATTTGAAGCAATGTGAAGACAAATATCATTCATTAATTCTTCATCTTTTTTATCTGTTTTTAATAAAACACCGATTTTGCCGTTGTGAATGTATGTTGCAACGTTGCCTTCAAAGCGGACAAATCTTCTGAACGTAATTTTTTCGCCGATAGAAGCGATTTTTTCTTTGATGATTTCAGAAATTACTTTGCCGCATTCAGGGCAAGTTGAAGCCAATAATGCATCAACATCAGCCGGGTTTGATTTTGCTACAAATTCAGCTAAGTTGCTTGTTAAAGCTTTGAATTCTTCATTTTTTGCAACGAAGTCCGTTTCGCAGTTAACTTCAACCATAGCGCCGGCATTGTCGCAAATAGCTGATGCAATTAAACCTTCAGCGGCGATTCTGCCCATTTTTTTATCAGCAGAAGCCATGCCTTTTTGGCGGAGGACTTCCATTGCTTTTTCCATATTTCCGTCGGTTTCAACGAGTGCTTTTTTCGCATCCATCATACCTGCACCGGTTTTATCACGGAGTTCTTTTACCATTTGAGCTGTAATGTTCATTGTTTCTCTCCTATTAATTATTTTGTAAACACGTCATCCCAGACCTTTGCAATAATATTATCGCACATCCGGAATGACGTATCAAATTGTGTTATTTAACTTCTTCAGCGACTTCAACGCCAGCGTCTTCAGCTTTAATTTCTTCAATTTTTGCTGTTGTGTTGGCTTTGTTTTCTCTTAATTGTTTTCCTTCCAAAACAGCGTCAGCGAGTTTTGAAGTAATTAATTTAATAGATCTTATAGCGTCATCGTTACCAGGAATTACATAATCAACATTTGAAGGGTCTGCGTTTGTATCAGCCAGGCAAATTACAGGAATACCAAGTTTGTTAGCTTCTGCAATAGCGATTTCATCTTTTTGTTGGTCGATAACGAAGATTAAATCTGGCAAGCCTCTCATTTCTTTAATACCGCCGAGAGTTTTGCTTAATTTAGCTAATTGTCTGTTTAATTGTGCGATTTCTTTTTTCGGTAATTTTTCAGCATGTCCGCTGTTCAAGAAATCTTCTAATTCTCTTAATTTGCTAACACGGCCGCGGATTGTTTCAAAGTTAGTTAACATACCGCCTAACCATCTTCTGTTAATATAGTATGCTCCTGAACGTTGAGCTTCTTCAGCAACAACTTCAGCGGCTTGT
>USGC01000267.1 GCA_900554095.1 uncultured bacterium | reverse complement strand
GAAGTAGAAAACGCCGTACTCAAAGCCTATCCCGATGCTCAGGTTATTATTCATCAGGACCCTGCCGGCCTCAAGGAAAACCGCCTTGACCACCAAATTGACGGTTCCTGCCCACTAAATGATTAAACATAAAAAAAGAGCCCCGGTTAAAGTCTTTCAGCAACTTTTGAACCGGGGGTCTTGGCAATTGACTTGCTATTGAAAAAAATTTAAGCCTTCCAAAAATCATACATTATCCTGTTTCGCAACGGTATAATGTAACATTAACTTACATCTTTTTATTATGGAACATCCTTAAAAGAAGGCTTAAACATGGTTATCAAGAAAACCTCATCCGAATTTCACAACTGGGATGAGGATGGTTCGAACAATAAAGCTCTGGCTAAGAGAAATTTGAACATCTTTATTTTTACGAACCGAGAAAAACCCAATTAATTGTTTTTCTGAAATATCTTGATGCTAAAATGCAAACGCATTCAACATAATTCTTATCTAACTAATTCTAAATCGGTGTAGAATTAAACCTTTTTCTAGCATAAGTCAAGCCCTAATTTGTCAAAATAAGACAAAAAAAAGCCTAAGCAAACTGCTTAGGCTAAAAACAAATGTTTTTTTAAGAACTTTTAGTCGTCATCATCCTCATCACCGATAGACTTGAGCTGAGGAGCAACATACTCTTCAAACTCCGTCCAACATACGGCCCGGAATTGCAAACCGCCGATTTCATAATCGAATTGAATGCCTTCTTTTTGCAAATCTTGGGCAACCTTGTCATTCTTGATACCGTTTACGCCGTCATAGGCCGGATACTGATAATCAAAAACAAACGAACCGAAAGACTTCATGTAAGTCTTGCCGCCAATCACTTCGCATAAGACGAAAGCATCTTTCCCGCGATTGTTGACACAATACTGTATCCAAACGTCAACGCCGTCAACCTTACACAAGAAAGGTTTGGTGTCATCTGCTATGAAATAGCCGCCACCTGCTGCACATTGCATAATTTTGCGGGCAGCAACACGCTGTTGTAACACCCACAACTCAGAATTATATGCCAACTCAAAAGTTTCACCGTCCATCAACACTGTTGAATATACGACGTCGTTTTCAAATAACTCTTCTTCCTGCAACTTTTTCGGCACATCACAACGCAGAGACCAGCGGGGTTCACCGTCAACCTGAGCCAACTTGGCACGGTCAAAAGACGAAAACGCCAGCTTTGCTTCCTTTGCCACATTAGCCAGCAACTTCGTTCTTTTGCGCTGAGCATCAAACAAATCACCGGAAATCAGCATCGGCTCCAGAACATACCACATGGTCGGAATCCAAACATAATCGCCGATTCTCGTCCGTGAAAACAATCCGCGCTTATGTTTTTCCAAAGCCGGCAGCGGCTTCACACTGACATGCTCCAATGAAAGCACTCTCTTGTCATCATTCACCATATCCCAGCACAAAACGCTTTTTCCGTCATTGGCTTCAATGGTGTACATAAACTTGCCGCCGAACATACCATGCTCAAATTCCATATTCACACGGCTTGCCTGAGCAACGGCATTATCGGGAATTTGAATACCCTGTTGTGCTGCCAGTTCATGCAGATTTTCGGTTGCTACTCGCTGACGCAATCTTTTTTCAGCAATTCTCAACTCTCTGGTTACCTGAGGATTCAGGCTTTTTACGCTAACACGTTCCATAATAAATAATATTTAGAAAAATTTATATATAATCCGCCATAAATTCATTCGAATTCACTTTGGACCGTTACCTGTCAAAAATAAGATAGAATTTATAATATTTCCATGCCTCCACATATACAACAATTAAATTTTTTGTCAAGCACTTTACCGCAATGATGAATAACTTTATCGGCACCAGCCTTAGCTTTCGCTGTTTTTTACAAAGAAAAACAAAATCTTATCCGGGGCGTTTATACAAAAAAAACGACCGGACGATCCGATCGTTTTTTTCTAAATTATAAATTCTGCCCGGCCTCTCCTTCTCGGATTCAACCGGGCAAAACTCATTTTTTAGTCAACCTTTTTAGGTTCAATCCGCATCCGGTAGAAAGACCGCCATACGAAGATTA
>USGC01000266.1 GCA_900554095.1 uncultured bacterium | reverse complement strand
AGGTTTGAAGCCTATTATCTAAGTCGTATGTCGCCGTATAAGCATCGCGCTTGAACGTTCTTTGCTTTGGAGAACAGCAGAATCTTTTCGCATTAAAATTATATCCTTTGCGAAAAGTTAAGTTGTATGTTGCTGTAGAATACATTTTTTCTTATTTTACCAAAATTTGTATAATTTCTTTGGGTGAATTTGCTCTAATTATTTTTTTTATAATGTAACCATCTGTCTGAGAATCATGCCCAGCTAATTTCCATTTTCTAGCGTTTTTCTTAAGCATATTTAAAATCTTTTCTTTAAAATCATCACTATTATATTGCATTTTTCTTTCAAATTTAAATTTCACATAAAAAGATGGGCTAAATGATATTATATCCCATATATTGAAATATAACCCAGTATTTTCTATATGAGTAACCATATATTCTACCCCAGATGAGTCAAATATACCCCATTTATATTTTCCTGAATTAATGGCGTTTATTCCAAATTTTTTAAGTACAAACCTTTCATTTATTGAAGCGAGTCCGCCAGCAGCGCCTTTATTCGGAATCATCAATGGTATCGGTAATATATTTGTCGTATAAAAAACAATAGGATATTTCATAATTCTCCGTTTTATTTAAAACTTTTAATTCCAAATGATGATAAATTAGAAGTACTATTAGTGTTGGTTATGTATGAAGTTCCAAGATTATATAAACTTTGTCCAAAAGAAGAATAATTAGATGTTGCATTTGAAAGGTGTATACTTCCACCTAATACTCCTCCTATTCCAACTGCTTTTGCCCAGTTTGGTGTTTGGTAATATATTGAAGTCAACGGATTACTATATGAGGTTCCATCTTTTATTGTTCCGTGAACCAAACCATGTTCATATGCATTCATTGCATTCAAATTCCAAGGTTGGTTTTTAATTGCATTGGGAACATATTTACCCCAACCATTGTTTGGAATAAACCAATGGTGAAGTTGTTCTCCTACCGATCTATCAACCATTGATGTACCTGCTCGTGGGGTATTTCGCATTTGCAATAAATAGGATTTGTCGTAGATTATTTATTTCTGTTTGCTGTTCCCCAGTCGCAAATGGCATCCATAACAGGAATTAATGATTTCCCTTTCTCAGTAAGAGAATATTCTACTTTTGGCGGAATTTGCGGATAGACTTTTCGCTGGATTATTCCGTTCCTCTCAAGCTCGCGAAGAGTAGAGGTTAGAGTTTTAAAAGATATTGAGCCTATCTTTCGCTTTAAATCGTTAAATCTGAGAGCAGGGCCCGTTTCCACTATCCAAAATAAAACTATCATCTTGTATTTGCCGCCGATTACCGAGAGTGTATATCCGTATCCTGTATCCTCCAATTTAATGCCTTCCGAGGAGCATTGCTCTTTTTTATTTCTCATTACTTCCCTTTGGGTTAGTATATTACAAATTTGTGCGTACTTTACAAATAAACATAGTAGTGCTACCATATTGAGCATAATCATACAAGTACTTTAATTACATATTAGGAATAATTCATGAGAGCAAAAATTGAAGAGTATAAAGCCGTAGAGGATGCGGCTATGAAATTTGTCAAAAGCGTTGCCGAAGGAAATAGCAGCTATGCTAAGGAATTATTTATAGACGAGGCTGTTTTATTCGGCTACCTTGACGGAAAACTCGAGCATGGCAACATCGAACAATTCTATCACAATGTTGATACTGTGAGCGCGGGCGATACTTTCAAGGCACGCATTGATATTGTCGATATCGAAGAAACTCTGGCGGTTGTGCGCGTTCTCGAAGAGAAATGGGGCGGCAGAATTGACTTTACGGACTATCTGCTTCTCATGAAAATAGATGGTGAATGGAAATGCGTGGCAAAAGCTTATAATCAAAATTCAAATACAATAAAAAAATAGGGCTAAATTATGAAAATAACCGTTATCACAGGCAGCCCGAGAAAAAATGGAAATAGTTTTGCAATGACTAAGGCCTTTATCGACGAGGCGGAGCGCCTCGGACATACGGTAAAGCGCTTTGACGCCGCGTTTATGAATATTGGCGGCTGCCATGCATGCCAAACTTGCTATAAGACTGGCAAGGC
>USGC01000265.1 GCA_900554095.1 uncultured bacterium | reverse complement strand
GGATTGTTGATTATTCATGTCTTTTGCCTCCTTTTTAACTTATTAACTCTTTAACCCCATTATAACCGATTTCCTAATATTTTTCAAGTCATAAAAAAAAGAGACAAATGCTAAAGTGCAATTTGCCTCTTAATACAACTATCTCTCTCTTCTCATTTGTAACAACTATGATTGTAAAGGAGCTCTCCACAATGAGTCGTTAAATTTGTTTTGGTTAGCGTTAACGTCAACAGACAATGTAACGTTTGACGGAGTGAAGACGAATACTAAATCGCCTACTTTTTGCGGTTTGCCGTTTAGTGCATGTGCAGCTCCGCATACAAAATCAATAGTTCTTTGTGATTGTTCTTTATCAAGTAAGTGTAAATTAAGAACGATGGTTTTTCTGTCTTTTAAATGCTGAACAATTTGTGCTGCATCATCGAATGAACGAGGTTCAATAACGCGGACTTCATAGCCTCTGTAATTCGGATGATTAACAACTTTTAAATCTTGTGTTTTTTCAACTTTAGGTTGGTATGAGTACGCAGGATCAATCGCTAAGTTATCTTGAACTTCGTAATCGCCTTCGTATTCTTCTTCTGCCATATCGTCAAAAATGGATTCTCTTGGTTCAAACCCTTTTACTAAAAAATCTACTACTGATTTGATTTTGTCTGTTACAATCGCCACCGTTTTTCCTCCGTTAATTTTTTCTTCTTATCTTACTGCTTACTTTTAATTAAATAATTTTCTGCCTATTCTCAAAATTGTAGCGCCGTTTCGTGCCGCAACTTTGTAATCCTGGCTCATACCCATTGACAAATCAGACATTTCACAATTAAATCTTTTTTCCATCTGCTCTTTTGTGCTGCGAACATCTGCAAAAAGTTTGTCCAAAGTATTTTCATTAACACCGAGAGGCGCTATATTCATTAAGCCGCAAACTTTCACATTTTTGAAGTCTTTTATTGTATTAAAAGCTTCAAATAACTCATCTTTTGAAAACCCAAATTTTTGTTCTTCATTTGCGTTATTAAGTTGAAGAAAAATGTTTTGGACTTTTCCGATAAGCTTTGCCTGCTCATCAATTAACTTAGCGAGTTTTGCTGAATCAACAGAGTGGATATAATCAAAGTGTTCTACAACTTTTTTCACTTTATTTGACTGAAGATGCCCGATAAAGTGGAACTTTGAATTATCACGGACTTCTTGAGGAAGTTTATTAATCTTTTCTATTGCTTCAATTACTCTTGATTCTCCGAAATCGCGCAAACCGGCCTCGAAAGCCTCAGTAATTGCATTTTCGTCAAAATACTTCGTAACTGCGATAATATTTGGTTTATAAGGTACGATTTCTTCTTGTATCTGCGACAGATTTTTTAATATTGTGTCTTTGCTCACCATCTAACCTCTACAAGAAATGTATACATTTAATTTTACTCCATAGAACCTCTAGGGACAACTATTTTGTATTTTTAAATCAATCCTTGGATTGATGTTATCCAAAAGCATGATGTTGACATGATTTCAGCCGTTTTTACATTTCTTAAATTTTAGTTACATTTTGTAATACAGCGTTAAAACACCCATGCTTTTGGGCATGCCCATATACAAGTCTGGTTTAAAATTTTTAATGTACAAATTATAATTATAAGATAAACTATAATGTTATATTTTTTATCCTTTATTTGATTGAGATTTAAACTTTTTGGAATATCATAACGTATTCGTGTTTGAAGATGAAAAATCCTCCGGCTAAAGCTCTGTATCTCCAAAGATTTGCTGTTCTGCCTTTTGCTCTTTCGTTGCCCTGAATATCTTTTACAATTATGCCTTTGAGTTTAAATCCAAGGTTCATCATTCTCGCCATACATTCAAAGCCAAGAGGCTGAACTTCTGAATTCTTGTAACTGTCGCCTATTATCAGCGCCGCAAATCTGCCTTTTTCAAGCATATCATACCCATTTTGGGCAACCTTCGCAAACAAATCGTAAAATTCCTCTGTAGAATCACAATTTGACAAATCTTCTTTTTTATACTTGCATTTATGGTGCTATGGTGCTATACTATAAGAGGGTGACTTTTATGGCATATTTTCTTAAAAAAACTAACAACAAAAA
>USGC01000264.1 GCA_900554095.1 uncultured bacterium | reverse complement strand
CTGTTAAGAAAAAATCCATAGGACTTGAAGAGGACGGCGAAATCGAAGTTATAGAAATTGAAAAGGATTATGATGAAGACTTAGGTATTGTGTTTGAAAGTGCAGTTTTTGACAGAATTAAACCGTGCTTGAACAAGTGTATCTTTTGTTTTGTAGACCAGCAGCCAAAAGGTTTAAGACCTTCTTTATACGTAAAAGACGATGATTACAGGCTTTCGTATCTCCAAGGAACTTACATTACATTGACAAACTTTAAGGATGAAGACAAAGAGCGTATTAAGAGAATGCACCTAGGGCCTTTTTACGTTTCGGTGCATACCACAAATCCTGATTTGCGTGTTAAAATGCTTAGAAACCCTAATGCAGCAAATATTATGGAAAATCTCCAGTGGTTTAGAAAAAACAAAATTCCTGTGCACGCACAAATAGTGCTTTGCCCTGGATATAACGACGGTGAAGAGCTTGAAAGGACGCTTTCTGATTTGGCTTCCTTAAAAAATACAATACTTTCAACAGCGATTGTGCCGGTTGGTATTACACAATTCCGTAAAGAGAATTTAAAACAGGTCGATGAAAATATAGCACTTGAAACAATTAAAATTGCCTCAAAGTTCAAACGGGTTTGTCTTTCTGATGAATTTTTCCTGCTTGCAAAGAAAGAAATACCGCCTGCAAAATATTATGGAAATTTTTCTCAGCTTGAAGACGGCGTTGGGGCTTTGAGAATGCTTGCAGACGATTACAAATCCCAAAAGCTTCCTCAACACCTGGCTCAACCCCTAAATGTAGTGTTTGCAACATCATATGCGGCTTACGATGTGATGAATGAAATTACCAGCGATATGAATAAAAAGATTAAAAATCTGAGTATTAAGACCATTTCTGTAAAATCTGAGTATTGGGGGCGCAATATTACAGTTGCAGGGCTTATTACGTCTGATGATTTGATAAATTCAGTTAAATGTGAAGTTTTTGATTTGCTGGTTATTCCCTCTATTATGCTGCGTCCATACAGCGAAGACTTTCTTGATGGCAAAAATCTTGATTATGTCAGAAAGCAAATTAATAAAGATATTTTGGTCATAAAAAACAATTATTCTGTAAAAGAATTCATTGATTATTGCAAGTAGAGTTATATTTATTATATAATATGGGTATAATAAAAGAAGATGAACAAATTTGGAGGAATCTATGAGTAAAGGTAAAGGCGGCGGAAATATTATTCCATTAATAGTTATAGGGATAGCAGTTTTCTTTTCATATAAGGCAAATCCGGACTTTTGGACTCAAGGCAAACTATTTACAGATTTTAAAACTAATGCGACAAAAACAGTTGAAACTAATGATATAGCGAATATTCCAGCGAAAGAACCGGAAGCTCCCCCTCCGCCCCCTCAACCTTCAGTACAAGGTGCACAATTTATACCTAATAATATTGTAAGCAACGCTACTCCAAACGATCCTTTGTATAAGGTTTTTAGAGCAAATCACAAAATTATCTATTTTGCTTACGCTGATTGTCCGAGAGGCCAGGCAATGCGTGATGCAATAAGAAAAGGGCTTGACCAGGAGGGATTGTCTCAAGACTTTTGGTTTGAATGCAGTTTGCTGCCTCAAGGCCAAACGATTACCGTTGAACCTCAAAATGTCGCACAGAAATTTCTCTATGATCATTGTTCAAACAACATTTGTATTTTGAACCCGCCCAAAAATGAAATTATGATTTTGCCGCAAAACTCAGCGTCAGTTATTGGCAGAGCAAAAACATTGAGAAATTGGTAATATAAAAAAGCCCTCTTGAGATAAAGAGGGCTTTTTATTACTTGTTTTAGTATCTTTCGAGGTATTTGTCTATTTCCCATTGAGAAACGTAAGTTCTGAAAGAATCCCATTCTTTTTTCTTTGCTGACATAAACTCATTAAAGATATGTTCACCGAGGGCCGCACGTGCAACGAGGGATTTGTCGAGGCTCTCCAGGGCTTCGGATAAACTTCCGGGCAGCGAATCAATTCTTTGTTTTTTTCGTTCTTTAGTTGTCAGCTTGTAAATGTTGCTTTCAACCGGCGCCGGCGGGTCGATTTTATTCTTAACACCGTCGAGACAA
>USGC01000263.1 GCA_900554095.1 uncultured bacterium | reverse complement strand
TATACCTGCTTACATTAACAGAAGCCTTTGACTTTATAAGTTTATCATTTGAAGCAGCGTCTGCTCTTGGCACAGTCGGACTTTCTATGGGAATTACCCCCACGATTACGCCTTTGGGAAAAATTATTTTAACATGTTTAATGTTTTTAGGTCGTGTCGGGCCTTTAACAATCGGTATCGCGTTTTTTAAAAAAGACTCACGGATTGTTTCATGCAAAACTGATTTGGCGACGTAACAATTTTGTAATAGTTACAAAACCATCTTGCATGACTCCTCCAATTGATGTAAAATTTAAGAATAAACCATGACAATAGACTTGGAAAATTTTTTTATAAACGGAGGTTAGTGTGACTACAGATTCAATTTACACAGAAGAGAAACTTAATTTATCTGAAAATGCAATCAAGGTGCTTGAAAAAAGGTACCTGAAAAGAGATAAAGACGGCAATTGTACAGAAAAGCCGGCTGATATGTTCAGAAGGGTTTCAAAGGCTATTGCTGAAGGCGATTTAAAATTCGGCAAATCAAGTGCTGATGTCGATAAATTAGCCGAAAGATTTTACAAAGCAATAACAAATTGTTATTTTATGCCGAATTCACCAACATTAATGAACGCAGGCAGAGAACTCGGACAACTTGCAGCTTGCTTTGTTCTGCCGGTTGAAGACAGCTTAGAAGGAATTTTTGAAACCGTTAAAAACACCGCGCTTATTCACAAATCAGGCGGCGGTACAGGATTTTCTTTCTCTAAATTAAGACCGAAAAACAGCGTTGTACGTTCAACAATGGGCGTTTCATCAGGCCCTGTTTCATTTATGGAAGTCTTCAACGCTGCAACAGAGGCCGTTAAGCAAGGCGGCACAAGACGCGGCGCAAACATGGGGATCTTAAGAGTTGACCACCCTGATATTTTGGATTTCATCAACTGCAAATCTGATAACAACAAATTAAATAATTTTAACATTTCAGTTGCTATCACAGACAAGTTTATGGAAGCTCTTAAAAACGGAACTGATTATGAATTGGTCAATCCGCAAAACAATCAGGTTGTTGCGAAATTAAGCGCTAAAAAAGTTTTTGATTTAATCGTTGACGGCGCTTGGAGAAACGGCGAACCCGGAATTATCTTCATCGACAAAATGAACGCTGACAATCCTACACCTCTGGTTGGCCAAATTGAATCCACAAACCCTTGCGGTGAAGTGCCTTTGCTTTCATACGAAGCCTGCAACCTTGGCTCAATCAATCTTGGCAGAATGGTTGTTGAAAGTACAAACGGCCCTATTATTGACTGGGACTTGCTTGCTCAAACAACAAGAACTGCAATAAGATTCTTGGATAACGTAATCGCTGTAAACAATTACCCACTACCACAGATTTCTGAAATGGTTCAAAACAACAGAAAAATCGGCTTAGGAGTTATGGGCTGGGCTGATATGCTTATGAAAATGGGACTTTCATACAGCTCTGAAGAAGGAACAAAATTAGCTTCTCAAGTTATGGAATTCATCGATTACGAATCAAAATGCGAATCAATCGAGCTTTCAAAGGAAAGAGGCAGATTTAACAACTTCAAAGGCAGTATTTACGATGGGAAAAACTTCCTTTACAACAAATACAAAGGAAAATCAGCAGGCAAGATTTCTGAAGAACAATGGAAAGAGCTTGATGCGCAAATCGAACAATACGGAATTCGCAACGCAACAACAACCTGCATTGCTCCGACCGGTACTATTTCAATGATAGCAGGCGCCTCAGGAGGTGTTGAACCGTTATTCGGACTTGTATTCTCAAGACTGATTATGGACGGAACAGAAATGCTTGAAATCAACCCGATTTTCAAGGATTACGCTGTAAAACACGGTTTCTATTCAGAAGAGTTGATGAAAGAAATCGCAAAAACAGGCTCAGTTGCACACGTTGATGGCGTTGATGAAAAAGTTAAACATATATTTGCAACAGCACACGACGTTTCACCATACTGGCACGTTAAAATGCAAGCTGCATTCCAGCTTCACACAGATAACGCTGTTTCAAAAACAGTTAACTTTGAAGAACACGCAACCCGAGCTGATATTGAAGAAGCTTATATTTTGGCTTATGACAACAATCTTAAAGGAATTACTGTTTACAGAAATAACAGCCGCCAGTTCC
>USGC01000262.1 GCA_900554095.1 uncultured bacterium | reverse complement strand
GGGGGGGCTGCACGCCTTAAATTAAAAGCTTTTACTTTGGCAGAAGTCCTTATTACCCTTGGCGTTATTGGCGTTGTTGCGGCAATGACTATGCCGACCATTATTCAAAAACACAAAGAACAAGAAACTGTCGCTAAGGTTAAGAAGTTTTATTCTGTTATTTCTCAAGCTGTTATGCTTGCACGCGCTGAACACGGTGATGTCGACACCTGGGATTTTGCCGGAGTAACTCAAATTGCAAATAATCCCGATGCCAACAAGGCTTTAGCGGGTTACCTCAAGCCTCACCTGCAAATCATCAAGGATTGCGCTGACAATCCTGACAAAGAATGCCTTGCCTCTAGTAACATGCACGAGTTAGACGGAAGGGATTATGGATTAACATATAATGATGTTTCTCATTATAAATTTATTTTAAAAGACGGCAGTCATGTATGGCTTAGAGCCAATGGAGAAGGCTGTAAAAATTCAGATGCCAGAACACAAAATGTATGCGGACTGGTATGGTATGACGTAAATGATAAAAAGCCGCCATATACCATGGGTAAAGACATTTTTGTATTTTTTATATTGAAAAACGCAGTTGTACCTCACTCTAACGATGATTGTTACATTGACAAAACAGGCTGGGGGTGTTCTAAATATATTTTGGAACACGGTGATATGTCATACCTGCATTAAGCTTTACCTGCTTGTTTAACCGCTGCATCTATGAGGCCTTTAAACAGCGGATGCGGTCTTTCCGGGCGTGATTTGAATTCCGGATGGAATTGTGAGGCCACAAACCAATCAAGTTTTGGCAATTCTACGATTTCTGCCAGCATACCATCCGGCGACATGCCTGAAAAAACAAGGCCAGCATCTTCGATTTGTTTAAGATATTCATTATTAACTTCATATCTATGGCGGTGGCGCTCTGAAATCACGTCAGTGCCATATACTTTATGCGCTTTTGTTCCTTTTTTAAGACAGCAGTCATAAGCGCCCAGCCTCATTGTGCCCCCGTAACCTTGGACATTCTTCTGTTCAAGCATTAAATCTATTACCGGGTATTGCGCATTCTCGTCAAATTCAGCGGAATTTGCCCCTTTTAATCCTGCAACATTTCTTGCATATTCAATTACTGCGCACTGCATTCCAAGGCAAAGCCCCAAAAATGGAACATTATGTTCACGTGCATACTTAATAACATTCAGTTTACCTTCAATTCCACGAATACCAAACCCACCCGGCACAACAACTGCTTGAATTTCTTTCATTAATTCTTTGCATTTTTGCAAATCAACGCACTCTTCAGAATTAATCCATTTAATTTCAATTTGTGCATCGTTAGCGTATCCGGCGTGTTTTAAGGACTCTACAACTGAGATATAGGCATCTGATAATTTTGTATATTTACCTGCAATTGCTACTTTAATAGTTTTTTTAGGATTTTTAATGTTCTCAATAAGACGTGTCCATTCTTTTAAATCAGGTTTCTTGTGCTCAACGCAGAGCATATCCAAAATTACATCAGCCATATTTTGTGCTTCCAGCGCCATTGGAACTTCATAAATACTTTTCATATCGCGACATTCTATAACTGCATCTTTAGGAACCGAGCAGAACAGGGCTAATTTTTCTTTTTCTGTTTTTGGAATAGGCTTAGTGGTACGGCATACAAGAATTTCTGGATTAATACCATAACTTCTCAAAACATTTACGCTGTGCTGCGAAGGTTTTGTTTTAAGCTCCCCGGAAGTTGGCAAATATGGAAGAAGTGTACAGTGAACAGAAACAGCATTACCTACTCCTGCTTCAGCTTTGAACTGACGAATAGCTTCAATAAACGGAAGACTTTCAATATCACCGATTGTACCACCTATTTCTATCAACTGAAAATCAGGACAAAATTGTTTTGTTGCGCCGACAATTCTTGATTTAATTTCATTAGTAATATGAGGTATAACTTGAACAGTTGCACCCAGGTAATCACCTCGGCGCTCTTTTTCTATAACATGCTGGTATACGCTGCCAGAAGTAACATTATTTAATTTACCAAGGGACGTATCCGTAAATCTTTCATAGTGCCCTAAATCTAAGTCAGTTTCTGCACCGTCGTCTGTAACAAAAACTTCACCGTGTTGAAACGGGCTCATTGTACCGGGGTCAACGTTAATATAGGG
>USGC01000261.1 GCA_900554095.1 uncultured bacterium | reverse complement strand
TTCTTCAACCTTGTCATAATCAATTTTTTCATCATCGCCCAGACCATAAGAAACGAAATTAAAATATTTTCCTGACATATTAACCGGTGAACCGTGAGTCAGATGTCCGCCGTGAGCAAGGCTCATACCTAAAACCGTATCGCCTGGTTCAAGCAGTGCAAAATAAACGGCTGTATTAGCCTGCGCACCCGAGTGAGCCTGAACGTTTGCATATCCGGCGCCGAAAAGCTTTTTAGCTCTTTCAATTGCAATATTTTCTACAATATCAACACATTCGCATCCGCCGTAATAACGCTTTCCCGGATATCCTTCCGCATATTTGTTTGTGAGTACCGAGCCCATTGCAGCCATTACTTCAGGTGAAACAATATTTTCACTGGCAATAAGCTCCAGATTTCTTTTTTGTCTTGCAAGTTCCTTTTCCATAGCCTGTCCCACTTCAGGATCAGTCTTAGAAAGAAAACCAATTGTATCCATCAGATTATCGTACATACTAAAATTCCTTTCAAGTTTAATAGTAATATTATACACTAATAAAATCCAAATTTCAATACCATAATCCGAATTATACAATTTTTTTCTTTAAATCGTTTTTCTCAGGAAACAAAGCGCCGCATTATAAATCAAAACCGGTTTGATATTATTTCTTACAAGCAGTTCTGCAAAACTTACTGCTACTCTAACATCGTCTGAAAAATCATCAATAGTTTCTTTGAATTTAATCAGACCTTTTTTCATTTCAGCCTCAATGCCGTATGTAATCTTTTCATTACCATACTGAATAACTTTTGTAGACGTTACTCTGTAAATTACTCTGTTTCCTCCCAGAACTTCCATATAGTTTGTTTTTTCCTTTGAAATTATTTTTTCTCTTTTTAATGTTGCCTGCATGTTTTTTACCGTCCTTTCTTTTAAGTAACTAAATTATAACATGAAACCCCGTTTATTTAAACGGGGTTTTTTTAGAATATTTTGTTGGTTTAAGTTGGAATTTTGATAAATTAATAAGTAGTTTAATTGCTGTGTTTCCTAAACGAAAGCTGAAATAGAATTAATCCCACTGCAAAAAACAATGCCAATGCGCCAATTCCCAAATTTGCATTTCCTGTAAGCTGCGAAACCAAACTGATCGTTGTTGTTCCAATGAAAGAAGCACCCTTACCACAGATATCCATTACTCCAAAATATTCTCCTGATTTTTCCGGCGGGATCATTTTGGCAAAATGACCTCTTGACAAAGCCTGTATACCTCCCTGAAACATACCGACCATCAATGCCAGTATCCAAAAATGCAGCTGTCTTGACATAAAAATAGCAAAAATTGAAATAAAGAAATATGCACAAATGCAAATTGAAATTAACAGCCTTGAAGAAAAGTCCCGGGAAAGGCGTCCAATCAAAATTGAACTTGGAAACGCTGCGATCTGTGTAACCAAAAGCGCTATTAGCAATCCGGTGCTGTCTAATCCCAGTGCAGAACCGTAAACTGTTGCCATTTCAATAATTGTATATACGCCGTCAATATAAAACAAAAAAGCAAGCAAAAATAAAAATATCTGTTTATTTGCAGCAATTTCCTTCAATGAATTCCATAAGTTATGAAATGTACTCTGAATTCCAAAACGACTGTCCTCAGCATAATATCTCTGGCGATAAATACGCAGTAATGGTACGGAAAAAATTATCCACCAAATGGCTATAACCGCAAACGATATAATCATTGCAGTATTAATAGACAATCCAATTATATCTGATCCCAATACGAGAGTAAGACATAGCAGAAACGGTATACAGCTGCCAATATATCCCCAAGCATATCCTTGTGCCGAAACCCTGTCCATACGATCAGAGTCAGTAATATCCGGAAGCATGGAATCATAAAAAATCAGGCTGCTTGAAAATCCGACTTTTGCAATAATGTAAATAACCAGAAATAACAGCCAGCCTTTTGCAAGTCCAAGCAAAGCACAACCGGCTACGCCTGTTAAAATCGCCGCCGTAAAAATCGGCTTTTTAAACCCTTTGGTATCCGCCATGGTTCCGAGCACAGGACCTGCAAGTGCTACAAGAATCGTGCCAACCGATGCCGCATATCCCCAATATGCCAGATAGTTCACCGATGAAATCCCGGCATTGCCCGCCAGATAATTAAAATAAATCGGTAAAA
>USGC01000260.1 GCA_900554095.1 uncultured bacterium | reverse complement strand
ATCGGCCACGGCGAACTTGTGATTATAAATGACAGATACGGCGTAAAAATTTCTGACATTGTAGAAGGCGGCGCACAAAGCATTGACGAGCCTCTGGCTCCGGCACCTCAAGCGGCTCAAACAATTCAAAGCGAGACTGCGGCTGACGTTGAACCGGCTCCGCCATCACCGGATGAACCAATGCCGGCTGATAATTCAAATGAAGAAGATGAATTCGATTACAGCGATTTCGAGCTTGAAGATGAAGACATTTAGACAAATTTAAAACTATCATTAAAAAGATAAAAGAAGGATTAGAGGGTATGAGCGGATATTTAGTAAGTTTCACGGTATATACGGCGGCAATGTGCGGATTAATATTTTTCGCGCTCTTTGTGTATAAAAAGTTTGCTGCCGGAAATTTATCAAGCAATTCAAAGTTTCTAAACGTTGAAGACGCGCTGTCTCTCGGACCAAGAAAAACGCTTTATGTAATCAAAGCCGGCAATGAAAAATTCCTCATCGCCTCTGATATGGATAAAACATCATTAATCTCAAAACTTGATGCAAGTTCACCGGCAATAAATGAGAGAAAAAATAATTACACAGTTTATGAAGAAAACAGCGGTATTGATGATTTACCTGTGATAGTTGATTTCACCAAGGGTAAGGGCAAAACTGCCACCGCAAGTTCATTATCAAATAACGTTATAAAAAGCATGATAAAAAAAATAAAGGAATAAAATGGACGCTTTTAAAGACATAAGCCCGATTATACAAATGTTAATATTAATGACGGTATTTTCACTTTTGCCGTTTGTATTCTGTTGTATGACAAGTTTTTTAAGATTTGTCATAGTGTTTTCAATGCTCAAAACAGCAATGGGTACTCAGCAAGTGCCGCCTTCTATTGTAATTATAGGCTTATCAATGATATTAACGTTTTTCACAATGGGTTCGACATTTCAAAAAATGTATGAGATGGGAAACGTTCCGTATCAGAAAAACCACAACATAGTCGAAGCAATTTCAGAAGGCTCGAAACCGTTGAAAGAGTTTATGATGAAACAGACACGAGAAAGCGACCTGGCGTTTTTTGTAGAACTTTCGCAGAAAACACCACCGAAAACTCCTGACGAAATAACAGTCTGGCAAGTCGCACCGGCTTTTATTATGAGTGAATTAAAAACAGCATTTGAAATCGGGTTTATAATCTTCGTTCCGTTCATAGTGCTTGACCTGGTTGTTGCAAATATATTGCTGGCGTTAGGTATGTTTATGCTGTCGCCGACGATTATTTCACTGCCGTTTAAGCTTTTGATATTCATTGCGGTTGACGGCTGGGCGCTGATAGTTCAGGGATTGGTTACAAGTTACAACTAACTATTGAAAGGGTTAAAATAATGCTTGAAATACTTGCTGAATATTTATCAAAAGGCTTTTTAACAATGCTTGCTATATCAATGCCATGCGTACTAGTTGCAGCAGGAATTGGTCTTGTTGTTGGTATTTTGCAGGCGGTAACTCAGGTTCAGGAACAAACAATCGCCGCAGCACCGAAAATTCTGGGGGTTTTTCTTGTAATTGTTATAGGCGGATTTGGCTTTATAAGAATGCTCACAAACTTGTTCTACGACGGAATGGGGCTTGCTTTTAATTTTGTAACTAAAAATGATAATTATGTGCTTTCCAGCGATTACCACAAATATACAACGCCATTTGCAGGCGAGATGAAAGACCGCTTTAAAAATCAGGATGACATTGACCAGATAATGAAAAATCCCGGAAAACTTCCGTTTATCAATAACGATGAAAGGATAAAAGATTCGCGCGGAAACAGAATGCCTAATCCGCGGCCTGATTTCACGGAAACAACAACTATTTTAGGCAGATAAGAGGAAGCTGAATGGACGCAATACTTGCAGATTTAGTTAAAAATTTCCCCGCATTGAACACAGCGCTTGCGGCGGGAATTTATGTATTTGCAAGATTAATTGGATTTTTCAGATTTTCACCTGTTTTCAACCGTAAAGAAATCCCGGGAATGGTTAAAATATGCCTTGCGTTGCTTATGACTTGTATTTTAACCCCGTTTCTGAAGCCGGAAACATTAGCCGGAACAACAGATTCATTTGCTTTGTCTATTCTTTTAAATTTTGCGGCCGTTTTTCAAAAGCGCAACGCACAGCCCAACCCAAAGCTTTGC
>USGC01000259.1 GCA_900554095.1 uncultured bacterium | reverse complement strand
AGTGTGATTTTGTTGTCGTAAAGCGCTGCAACATCAACTACTAAGCCTTGTTCAATACGTTTAAGATTGCCGAGAGTCATTTTTACGGGATCGAATTCTGCATACATATCGACTTCGATACTGTCCCATAAATTTGTGTTTTCGGTATTATCATCCATGTGGTGTTCCTCCTCCAAAGGTATTTCAAGCCCTAAATTGGGATTGATTTTAAAATCTTTTTCAAAATCTTTTAATATAAATTTGAGTTTGTTAATGTCGCTGTTTTCAAATAAAACAATATCTTCAGGCTCAAGTTTTTTTAATTCTTTGACAGTAAGCTTGGTGCTGCCGGCTTGAATTTTAGCAGTTACCGGGCATTCATAAAAGTCTGAGAATTCAAACTTATCCTCTTTAACAACAACCTTGTTAGCCTCAAGTCTTGGGGCCGGAATTGATACGATAAATTTTCCCACTCGCTCATCTTCATCAGACTTCACAATGAACGTCAGGTGTATCATATCAAAATTTGAGCGTTTTAAATTCACAACCGGTTTTGGGGTTAGAAATTTTGACATTATTTTGAAAACATAGTCATTAAACGCGGTAAGGATTTCGCCTTCAAGCTCTGTAATTCTGTTGATATTAAAAGAGCGGTTAGGGCGCCCGAGGCTTCTTTCAAGAAGCATCGCAACGGTGTTTGAGGAAATTCTGAAAAACATGTCATAAAGTTTATCAATCCGGATTTTTGTTACAAAGAACGATTCTTTGTCCATTAAAAGGTTTATGTTTTTGCTAATTCCGATTAATTCAAACTGAAATCCCGGCGTGAAAAATCCGTCCGCTGATTTTTGTGCTGCAAGCGGAAAGACTTTTTTAAACCAGTCATACTCTTCGTAAAGGTTATCCGTTACGTCGATTTTGGTGTTTTCGAGTTGTGCGAGAATATTTTCCATAACATTTCCCGGGTATAATTTCCCTCAACAACAGTATAATATTATTTTGGGGTAAACATCAACTTTGTAATGTATTTTAACGTTATTGACAGGTAGGAAAATCCTTTACAAAATCAGCAATCGCAAAAGCGTCAATTGTGCCTATAACTATTTCAAAATCTAAATTTGCGGATTTAATCTCTGTTTCCAACTCTTTTTTCATATGAGCCAAAAGCCCGGGGATAATTATTTTCCGGTTTTTAACTTTATCTTGAAGATTGAAATTTTTCAAAGTTTTTACAACCATTTGCGCGGTGAATTTTTCTGCTGACCAGGCAGTTAAAACGCTCATTCCGTCAGCAGGTGTTACGATTAAATATGACGGGCGGTCAAGGTTTTCGAGTTCATTTGCTACCGCAAAAAATGTCAGGGCAAAGTTCGTCGTCAGAAATATTAAAGAATTTTCATCAGGATTGTTAAACTCGTAAATCTTAGGTTCAACTTTCAAAGGTTTTTGCGGGTCTGTGAAAATGTTTTCTCTTAGTATCATTAACGTTGTAAAAAGAGACTCGTCAAATTCCTCAAAAATCAACGCGTTAGCATATTTGCAAATATAGTACGCTCCTCGTGCACAAAGATTTTCAAAGTCATTTCCCTTCAATATTACAACAACAGGATCTGCAAAATTTTGGTCTTTTTCAAGAATAGCTTTTTCTCTTATTCTTTGCAGCGTTGTCGCGGTTTGAGAAAAATCTCTGTCTTCAATTATTTGCAAAGGCAGGCTGCTCAAATCTTCTTCTGTAATTGCGTTTTCTATTTTTCCACCATTGTAGTTTTTCAAAACAATAAGATCAACTTTGCGGCTTTCGTTCAGAATTTGGATTTCAAAATCAGCGGCACGTTTTAACTTTTGGAGTGCGTCGGGCTTGGCAAAATCCACAATTACAGCAAGTGGGGGCTTGTTAATAAATGTCTTTTCGTGGCGGTATAGGACGTTTTCGCCGCCGATTTTCAGTCCGTTTATTTCAACTGTTTTTTGCGGAATTTTTTTAGAGTGCTCAAATTTTTCCCTTAATTCATCAGGTAAATACTTGCAGCTTTGGATTTTTGCATTACCCTTGGCGAGCTTCAGAGCAAAGGCCATACAAGTCGGGCAGCCGCATTCTTTGCAATTTGTATGCGGCGCTTTTTGTGCGCCCGGAAGGAATTTGAAAATCTGTAATCCTGAAAGCTCCATTAAAACAGCCTCCTCATTGTTTGAAGGTTTTGCGGGTGGTTTAAAACAATATACTCTGCACC
>USGC01000258.1 GCA_900554095.1 uncultured bacterium | reverse complement strand
GCCTTATTGTATCCCCAGGGGCGTATTTGCCGGAAAGAATTTCTTCAGCGAGCATGTCTTCGATTTTACGCTGAATTAAACGTCTTAGCGGCCTTGCACCGTAGGCTTCAGAATAACCGTCTTTTGCCAGGTAGTCTTTGACTTCATCCGTAACTTCTACTGACAAATCACGTTCTGCTAAACGTTTGAACAAATCTTTCAGCATCAAATCAACAATTTGACGAATTTCTTCTTTTGAAAGATGAGAGAATACAATTGTTTCATCAATACGGTTAAGAAATTCAGGGCGGAAGGCTTTCTTCATTTCTTCTGTTACTGTTTCTTTTAATTTTTCGTATTTATCTTTAGACTCATCATCGTTTGTTGAAAAACCAAGACGGGATGTTGTTGTAATCATGCTTGCACCAACGTTTGATGTCATAATAATGATTGTATTTTTAAAGTTAATATGACGTCCTTTTGCGTCGGTCAAACGTCCGTCGTCGAGGATTTGAAGCATAATATTGAATACGTCTGGGTGAGCTTTTTCGATTTCGTCAAACAACACTACAGAATATGGTTTTTTACGAATTAATTCCGTTAAATGTCCGCCGTCATCGTATCCGACATAACCCGGAGGAGAACCGATAAGTTTTGCAGTTGAATGTTTTTCCATAAATTCAGACATATCAACTCTTATCATGTTATCTTCTGAGCCAAACACAGCTTCTGCCAATGCTTTTGCCAATTCTGTCTTACCAACACCGGTTGGCCCTGAGAAAATAAAGCTTCCTATAGGTCTGTTCGGGCTTTTCAACCCAACACGCGCACGGCGTATAGCTTTTGAAATAGCAACAACCGCGTCATGCTGTCCGATAACTCTGTTATGCAAAGTATCTTCAAGTTTAAGAAGTCTTTCGCTTTCGCCTTCAGTAAGTTTTGTAACAGGAACGCCTGTCATTGTTGCAATAACTTCTGCAACGTTTTCAGCAGTAACTGTCGGCTTGTTAGCTTCATGTTCTTCACGGTACTGCTGCGCCATTTCACGAATTCGTTCTTTCATATCAGCTTCTTCATCACGAAGTTGTGAGGCTTTTTCGAATTCTTGATTTCTAATAGCGTCTTCTTTTTCTTTAATTAAAGCACGTAATTCTTTTTCAAGCTCTTTGCCTTCAGGTGAAAGTGTTGAAACTTTCAACCGTACTTTTGAACTGGCCTCATCAAGAACATCAATTGCTTTATCTGGCAAAAATCTGTCTGTAATATATTTGTTAGACAATTTTACGGCAGACACAATTGCTTCATCGGAAATAATCAGCTTGTGGTGTTCTTCGTATTTATTTTTAATACCTTTAATAATTTCAATAGATTCTTCTTCAGTAGGTTCGTCGATAATTACCGGCTGAAAACGTCTTTCGAGCGCAGAATCTTTTTCAACGTATTTTCTGTACTCATCAAGCGTCGTTGCACCGATAACCTGAATTTCGCCCCTAGATAGTGCTGGTTTTAATATATTAGCAGCATCAATCGCACCTTCAGCAGCACCGGCTCCGATAAGCGTATGCATTTCATCTATTACAAGAATTACATTGCCTGCCTGACGGATTTCATCCATAATCTTTTTGAGCCGTTCTTCAAATTCTCCGCGATATTTAGTACCAGCAACCAAAAGCCCCATGTCTAACTGAATAACTTTTTTACCATCCAAAATATCCGGAACTTCAGCATTAACAATTCTTGTTGCTAAACCTTCTGCAACGGCGGTTTTACCGACACCCGGCTCTCCGATTAAAACAGGATTATTTTTGGTACGTCTTGCAAGGATTTGAATAACGCGTTCAATTTCTTTTTCTCTGCCGACAACCGGATCAAGCCTAAGCTCTTGAGCGGCAAGGGTTAAATCACGGCCAAACTCGTCTAAACTTGGAGTTTTTGTCTTTCCGCCTGATGAGGAAGATGATGAGCTGGAGCTGCCTGATGAAACGCCTTGTGGTTTTGTTTCACCGAGCATTTTTACAACATTTGCTCTGATTTTATTTAAATCAACTCCGAGATTTTCCAAAACACGAGCAGCAACACCTTCGCCTTCACGGATTAAACCTAAAAGAAGGTGTTCTGTGCCAATATAATTATGTCCAAGTTGCCTTGCTTCATCCCAAGAAAGCTCTAAAACTCTTTTTGCACGTGGTGTAAACGGAATTTCAACCGCCACAAAACCAGATCCGCGTCCAATAATC
>USGC01000257.1 GCA_900554095.1 uncultured bacterium | reverse complement strand
GGGTATAGCCCTCTAAGAATAAAAAATAAAAACCTCTTGCAAAAAGTAAAAAATATTGTTATAATAAATACTATATTAAACAAACGTGAGGTTTTTATAAAAAAAGGATTTACTTTAGCCGAAGTGTTGATAACCCTTGGAATAATCGGTGTAGTCGCTGCAATGACTTTGCCGTCAGTCATAACCAACAGCCGTAACAAACAGCTTGAAGTCGGGCTTAAAAAAAGTTATTCTGTTATCTCTCAAGCCTTAAACCAATATCAGGCCGAAACCGGGGAAAGGATTACTTTTGAAAATCAAGGAATTCATACTTTAAAACCGATTTTAATGAAATATTTTAAAACAGTTCAAGATTGTGGATTTGGCACTGATGTTAATAAGGCATGTATTCCGAATAAATATTACTTGCCGGAGGAAGACAAAGCTGATGCAAGAGGCTACAGAACTTACGATGGCAAAGCTGAAATAAATATGGGGGCTTTTGATGACGGACAATTTGTGCTTAATGATGGAAGTCTTATCCTGATTCAGAATGATCCTATCAGTTCAACTCTATTATTGATATCGGTTGATGTGAATGGCTACAACAAAAAACCGAATCGCCTTGGACATGATTTGTTTGTGTTTCAGATTGATAATAAAGGTACGCTTTTGCCAATGGGTGTTAAGGGTACAGCTTACCCCTCAAACAGTGTGCATTGTTCAATTTCATCTTCAAATGCCATGAATGGTGCCGGTTGCACCTACAACGCTCTTACAGATAAAGACTATTTTAAAAATCTTCCGAAATAATGCTAGGAAAAGGCGCCCCGCGCGCGGGGCGCCTTACTCATTATAATTTATATCTCAAAATCGAATTTGTACCTTGAGATGAAACAAACAACATGCCGCTGTCTATGTGTAATCCATAAGGTTTTTGGACATTGTTAATTAACACGGAGACAGTACCAGCGGGGGTTATTTTTAAAACGTTGTTGTTGTTATAATTCGCGATGTAAATATTTCCGCTTTCATCGCTAACCATTCCAATCGGGCCGTTTACTCTAACGTCTTTCAAAAATAAAATCCTTGTACCGTCCGGCACAATTTTGTAGATTGAATTTTCGGAAAACGCAGCCACATAAAGGTTTCCATTTTTATCTGTCGTCATTCCGGTCGGAGAGGCAATATTGTTAAAAACATTGTTTGATTGAGGAATTTTATTTTGCGCATCTTCTTTTGCTTTTTCCTGAGCCTTAATTGTCTGCAAATCAGATTGCAATGAATGCGCCAGCTCTTGCGCTTTCGGCGCAATATTTGCCGACTGCGGAATTATAGAAAGATAAGACTTTGCTTTATCCGTTTGTCCAAGCTTTGCACTGAGGGACGCCGCCTTATAAACGGACTCATAATCATCAGGCTTTCTTACAATAATCTGTTTGAATACAGTCAAAGCCGCATTATCTTGTCCCAGATATTCGAGAATTGTTCCGAGGTTATAGTAAGCATCAATATAATTCGGATCCAATTCAATAGCCTTTTTAAAAGCCTCCATTGAACGGTCGTATTCACCGAGTTTGTAGAGGTTAACGCCCTCGTTGTACTGAAGTTTGGCATCATTTGCTGGCTCTGCTGTTACCGGAGCCGCAAATGTTAATGCAATTAATAATGAAATTAACAGTTTTTTCAATTAAAAAACCTCGTGTTTAGTTGCTGCACTCGCAAAGTTCGTCAATAAGCTTTTGATTTTTGTCAGCGAACTCTTTGCCTCTTGCTATTATAGCAAGTTTCAATATATTTGCAAGGTTGATTGGCTGCAAGTCTTTAAAATTATCCGGCAGTCTAAGGCTCCAGTTTTCGTCCCCTGAAGTACCTGGTCTGTTGTACACATCATAAAGCTTAAAGAAATCAGTAAAGAATATTTGAATATTTTCAGCTTTGGAGGCAAAAATCTCAACTAATTTTGTTTGAGTTAGAAACTCAGCGTCTTTTGTCATGTTAGAGATAATTTCATCTTTATTTCCGCATTCGCCGAACAAATCTTCAACGAGATTTCTTACATGCAAATATCCGTTGTGAGTGTTAATCATAGAATTTGCCCACATAGCAATCGGTTCGTTGTCGTGAGTACCGACCATAGCCCAGGAGCGTTCGCAAATGTTGCAGCAGCGGTAAGGGTGTTCAGGTTTTTCAGGCACTACAAACTGTGTAAGTCTCATTCCCTGAAGCCCGTATTCTTTCAT
>USGC01000256.1 GCA_900554095.1 uncultured bacterium | reverse complement strand
GGGGGCTACACGCCTTAAATTAAAGGCTTTTACTCTTGCTGAGGTTTTAATAACCCTTGGTATTATCGGGGTTGTTGCCGCAATTACGCTGCCGACTGTTATGGCAAAAGTCGAAAGAAATATTTTAAAGCAACAGTTTAAAAAAGCTTATTCTGTATACAGTCAAGCTCTTTTAAAAACTGTAAACGATAATGACGGTGTTTTAAACTGCTATTACGCTGAAAATGAAGATGGCTCTACAACAAATACAGGGCAAGATATAAGCGGCTGTATAGACTTCTTTGAAAATTTTGCACAAAATCTTAAGATAATTAAAAAGTGTGATGGGAATGCCTTAGCTGATGGGTGTTTGCCCATATACACCGACTATAAAACTAATGGCGATGCCGGATGTCCGGGTTTTACTGAAGAAGCCTTTAATGTAAAAAATCTGGTTTATGTATTAGCAGACGGCACCATCTTAATGCCATTTGCCGAACCAAATCGTGCATACTTTATGCCGATTTTTGCTATTGACATAAACGGTAAAAAGGGGCCTAATAAACCGGGATTTG
The DNA here is from genome assembly GCA_900554095.1 of uncultured bacterium. Taxonomy (GTDB): domain Bacteria; phylum Cyanobacteriota; class Vampirovibrionia; order Gastranaerophilales; family Gastranaerophilaceae; genus Scatenecus. The sequence goes on along the minus strand of USGC01000256.1, from coordinate 1,676 downwards.
ACTTATTTAGCCTAAAATTTTCGCGTACGGCTAAAGGCATGTACAGACTTAATAGTATTAAGAATTCAAACAACGGAAGCGAGGGAACAAACGCCTGCCTGCCCTATCTTGACGGTCGGCTTACTTTTGAAGAAATCATGTTCGAATAGATTTTTAGAAAAGTGCTAAAGTTTGACAATTTGGAATTCAAAGACAATTATCCTTACAAATTGTAAATATTTATTTGCCTTGTGAACTCTTTTTTGCTATACTTTCGTTACTATTGGCAAAATTGGAGGAATTAGTATGGAAACTTTGCAAAAACAATTCTTTAATGATCATGTAATGACATTAGATACATATATTATGTTTAAGATAAAAGAGGAAACAACAAAGCTTACACCGGAGCTTACAGCTAAAAACAGAGCGCCTATTTCTCTTTCAATGGGTGCTCCGACTGCCGCACCGCCAGAATTCGTTATTAATAAACTCAAAGCATGTTTAGATGACGATGGCATCCATACTTATTCAACCCCTAAAGGCGAATTATTTTTCAGAAAAGCAGTTGCGCAAAGAATGAAAACCCGCTTCGGTGTTGATTTAAATCCTGAAACTGAAATCTTCTCTCTAATCGGTTCAAAAGAAGGTATTGCCAACATGATGCGCGCTTTAATTAACCCGCGAAGCGAGGACAAAGAAAAAGATATTATTCTTGTTCCGGATCCGGGATATGCTTCTTATGGGGAATTTATCAAATGCTCAGGTGGTAAGGCTTACTCAGTGCCCTTAACGATTGAAAACAATTATATGCCTGATTTAGAAGATGTCTTGACAAATCTTGTGGATGAAGGTTACAATCCAAACAACGTCAAAGCCATTCTTGTAAATTACCCAAACAATCCGCTTGGAGTAACGGCAACGCGCCAATACCTGCAATCTGTTGTTGAATTCTGCAAAAGACACCAAATATTACTGCTATCAGATGCGGCATACGCGGATCTTTACTATGGCAGCGAAAATGAAAAGCCTTTTTCAATATTTGAACTCAATGGCGCAAAAGATATTGCCGTAGAATTTTTCAGCTTCTCAAAACCTTACGCAATGACAGGTTGGAGACTCGGTTGGATTTGCGGTAATTCCGAAATAGTCCAGCGTTTTGGAAAAGCAAAATCTACAATTGATAACGGTATTTTTAAAGCGCTTCAAAAAGCAGCCGCTGAAGTTTTAAACTCAAAAGAAGGCGACGAATACATCGCTAAAATGAACGCAGGATTTAAAAAGAAACAGCAAATAATGGTAACAGGCCTGAAAGAATTAGGCTGGGATATTGACGAGAACAAAGTTCCGCATACTACATTTTACTTATGGCTTCCAATACCTCCAAGGTACAGCAACGCTTATGAATTCTGTGAAGATTTGCTTAAAAAATCAGGGGTCGTAGTTGTTCCAGGAAACGCTTTCGGCAAATACGGCGAAGGATTTTTCAGAATATCATTTGTATGCAGCGACGAAAAACTTCATGAGGTAATCGCAAGAATGAAAGCCGACGGTTTCAGATACTTCTAGGAAAGTGCAAATACCAGATAAAATTTAATTTTCTTCACATATATTGAGAAATGCTCCTCCTTATGTTACAATTAGTATAAGGAGGATTGTTATGAACTTGTTTAAATACCTTAAAACCAAATGGGGGGGGG
>USGC01000255.1 GCA_900554095.1 uncultured bacterium | reverse complement strand
GAATGTCTTTTTAATTTGTTTAACAAGCCTGCTTTTAATTTTCTGCTGTCTTTGATACTGCTGTTTGTATTCTTCCATATCTTTAACTGTGCCTAGAACATTTGCCATCGGATGCACTTTCTGAACCCTATGTGCCACGCATAAAAATTCACCTTTCATTGAATAAACTTGAACCTTTGAAAGGTCAAATAAGCTGTATCGTACATAGACCTTATCCCGAAGTTCAAGGATAACATCACTCCTGTAATGCATTCCGAGAAACGTTATTCCATGCTTGTTTATTGTCCTTGATTCTGTTTTCATCATTAAATAATCAAGTGCAGATTTATTAATATCTTGTTTCCGAACAGAGTTTAATACCTCTTGAATGTTCCTTGAACGATCATTAGGACAGGATTTTTGATTTCTGTATTCAAGCCAGGCATTAATATATTTAATAGCATCTTGTACTGTCGGAATATTTCCTTTGGTTTCTTGATTATGAAGTTGCAAGTGCAATTTTTCATTTCTATTCATCCACGCAGGACGGTTTTCAATTGAAGTACCGATATAACTTGGCATAAGTTTCTCAAATTCTTCCTGAAAATCTAAGAAGAATCTTTCTATAACTTTTGCACGTGCATTGTATGGTTTAGCAAAAACGGAGTGGATACCTAAATTGGCATACACTCCGTTAAATATCCCCTCATCAAAATCTGCGTTTTGGAAGAATTTAGATTTAAAGGCTTTGCCGTTATCCTGATACACAACTTTCGGGATTATTCCGAGATTTAAAATAGCGTTTCTTAAAGCACTTGCTATGCACTGAGTATTTTCAGTCATCATAATTTCATAGCCTACAAGTGCTGTTGATTTCCAGTCTAAAAAACCGACCAAAGTTGCTCTGGTCGGTTTTCCTGTAAACGGATTTATTACCTGGAAGTTGAGAACGTGTCCGTCTGCGATTAACACATCTCCAACTTCTATTTTACTTATATCTCTTTCAATATATGGTTCAACCTTATCGTGGTAGGCTTTCATACCCTCACGTCTTAGCACCCACTCCGCATAATGGTTTCTTCTGAAATGCTCCGCAAACCGTTTGAAAGTTATATTACTAGGCAGAGCATCTTCATCATATCCTTTTTTAATCAACACTTGTTTTGCAAGCCTGATTGCCGTATTGTACCCGAATTTATTCTGATGAAGTAAAAGAGCAAGCAGAACTTTTTTCATATTGTCATCTAAAATACTGTTATATTCACCCTGTTTTGTTATTTTGTATTGAGGTATTAGGGATTCTGCGTTGCCTGTTTTCTTGTAGGCTTGTATGTATCTTCTTAATGTTCCGATTGAAATACGGCCCAGAAATTCGTATGCTTTTGGTAAATACAATCCAGAATTATACAGGTCTAAAAATTCAGCATCAGCCTCTTTTATACTCGGATATTTATTTCTGTGTTCAAGTGCGGCTTTAACAATGTTCATTCTGTGATTTGCCGTCTGTCTTGCTTTATCTGTAATAACAGGCGGTTTGTAATTCAACGGAACAATTGCCATTGATTTTGTTTCACATTCCCGAAGTTTTTGTTGTAATTCAGGTTCTAAACTTGAAAACAATATTTCGTATGAGATACCGCCGTTAACTTTGACTTCCCTTGAAATATATTTGCTTTCAGGTTTGTTTATTTCCATTCGGATTGAACGAGTGCTCTTTAACCCCTTAGCCTGTGCGATTTCTTTAATAGTTACATATTCATTCATGGTACACACACATTAACTCTGAAGATGAAGAATTGGAACACTACTTCCGAGCATTGTGTCGGTTTCGTATCAATTAAAAAATTTAACAGAACGGCAGAATTTTCAAAAACCTCAAACGACTCACTTGCCCAAAATAATCATACCATTTGTACCAAGCCTTAATCGCCCTAAAACACAAGCAGAAAGAGGGTTGTAATCCTTTTGCCCGAAATAATCACACCATCTGTGCCGAGTAGAAAAAGAGTAAAAAGAGTATTTATGGTACACATGGTTTGATTATTTCCTACCCCTAAAATCCGCTACACAAGCCGATTGCCCGAAATAATCGCACCATCTGTCATACGCAAAACACTCACTTTATTACAATTCTATTGTGCAGTAAAATGTGTTGTATTTACTAAAAAAGTGACTTCTAGAAAATCTCTAAAAGTCACTTAAATCAATTGGTTGCGGGAGCTGGATTTGAACCAACGACCTTCGGGTTATGAGCCCGACG
>USGC01000254.1 GCA_900554095.1 uncultured bacterium | reverse complement strand
GGTGAAACAATGTCTGAAGTAAGAGTAAAAGATAATGAATCATTAGATAGCGCACTTCGCAGATTCAAGCGTCAATGTGCTAAGTCAGGTGTCATGTCTGAAATCAGAAAGCGTGAGCACTATGAAAAGCCAAGCGTAAAGCGTAAAAAGAAATCAGAAGCTGCAAGAAAAAGAAAGTTCTAATTTTTAATTAGCAACATAAGGAGATGACGATAATGTCTTTAAAGGAAAAATTAGCAGAAGATCTAAAATCGTCAATGAAAAACAAAGACACTGTACGCAAAAATACAGTACAACTTGTCCGTACTGCAATATTGCAGGTTGAAAAGGACAACAAAGTAACTCTTGATGACGAGGATATTTTGGAGGTAATTGCAAAGCAATTAAAGCAACGCAAGGACTCTCTTCCTGAATATGAAAAGAGTGGCAGAGAGGATTTAATCTCTCAGTTAAAACAGGAAATGGAATGCTTGATGGAATATCTTCCTAAACAGCTTACAGAGGACGAGCTACGTCCTATTGTAGAAGAAGGCGTTAAAGCAGTAGGCGCAACCTCCATGAAAGATATGGGTAAGGTTATGGAATACGTTATGCCGAAAGTTAAGGGAAGAGCAGACGGAAAAGCAGTCAGCACGATTGCTAAAAGTTTGTTTAACTAAAAATATTACAGAGAGAGCTTCGGCTCTCTCTTATATTTCATTTTCGCTGGTGTAGCTCAGTTGGCAGAGCAACTGATTCGTAATCAGTAGGTCGGGGGTTCGACTCCCCCCATTAGCTCCAATCGGAACAGGTTATGCTTGTTTCGATTTTTTTGTGCAACAAATCAAAAAGCACGACTGTATCAGACGTGCTTTTTGTCTTTAAAGATTTTCTTTAAAATAATTTTCAAGAACATTTGCGGCTTCAGTTTCGTCGTTACCTTCAACTTTGACTGTAACGAAATCACCTTTACTGATGCCAAGACAAGTTATTGTAAAAAGTCTTTTTAAGTTTTCAATTCTCTGGTTATATTCAATGCTAATGTTCGACGTAAAATTTTGTGCTTTTTGTACGAGTTTGCCGGCACATCTGGCGTGAAGTCCGTGTTCACCTTGAATTGTATAAGAAAATTGTTTCATGGTAAAAACCTCCTATCCTTCGGAAATATCAATATGATTATTTCCCGATACGTGATTTCTATACCTTGCGGTATAAAAATAAATGCACAACTTTGTACATTGGCTACATTATATCACAGTCGGTTGATTTGTCAACAAAATGAATAATAATACCATTAAATAGATAAAAAATCCGATTAATACGAAATATTTTTTATGAAAAGTGAAAGAAAAAATAACCATTAAATGTATTAATAGCCATATACTTACAGGATACAATATAACAAAGCATCAAAAATGTGTATATTTTGAGGATATATCCTTAATATATGTTAAATATTTTTCGACTTCAGACTGCGGAGAAAGGATTTTTACACCTGTTCCGAGCCCTGCAAGCCAACCGTAAAACTGTGAACTGATGTTTACATTTAATTTGGCAACGAACGTATTTTCGGTATTTGAGTTTAAAATAATATCCTTGCCGAACCTATCCATAACAACACCGATAAGGTTATTGTCAAATTCAATTTCGAGTGTATTTTCGTCACCTGCAAACATACCGAATGTTCTTTTTGAATAGTTTCCTATATCGAATTTGCTGAATTGGTCACCGCCGTCACGTTTTTCGGCGGTTATTGTTATGTTAAGCATTTTGTCTACACGGTAATGGCGTATTTCTTTGCTATCATCATCAAAACCAATCAGATAGTAATTTTCATCGTCCCATACCAAAATATACGGACTTACGGTGTAATTTGCACCGTCCTTTTTCGGTTCAAGCTTTTTGGCAAGCGTCCATGAACAATATTTGAAAGTGATTTTAACATCTGAAGATATTGCGGAATGAAGTTTATCTATATTATAGAAGATACTCTCATTCATCGTCTTAATTCTGTTTGAAACAACGACTTGTCTTTGAAGCGTTTGAGCCTCATGACGGCTGGCGAGCTGTTCGATTTTGTGAATTAACTGATTTGATTTCTTTTCTGTAATGAATTTTGAAGATTGAACTGCGTCAACCAATAACTTCAATTCTGCAATTTCAAAATCTCTTGACGCGAGATAATATCCTTTCGGCTCACTTCTTCTGCTCAAAATATCGCAACCGAATAATTTAAGCCGTTCAATGTCATCATAAATGCTCTTGCGTTCGGCACTT
>USGC01000253.1 GCA_900554095.1 uncultured bacterium | reverse complement strand
CTCATGATAATCACGGTCCTCCTATTGATAAATTTATCATACCAGTTTAGAGGGCGGCAATCCTCCTGTATTAAGAAAGGACACTTATAAAAAATAATGATTAAACTATCAGATTACATTGCAAAAAGACTAAAAGAATATCATAAAATTGACCACTTTTTTATGGTTTCAGGCGGCGGTGCAATGCACCTAAATGACAGCTTAGGCCGCTACATTCCATATACAGCAAACCACCATGAGCAAGCTTGCGCCATCGCAGCAGAAGGTTATGCAAGAGTAAATCAAAAACTTGCACTCGTTAATGTTACGACAGGCCCAGGAGGTTTAAATTGTTTAAATGGAGTTTTTGGTCAATGGACTGACAGTGTTCCTGTTTTATACATATCTGGTCAAGTGAAGTTTACAACCACAATGGCTTCTTGTCCTGAAGTTCCGCTTCGCCAGCTTGGAGATCAGGAAGTTGATATAATTTCTGTTGTAAAACCCCTTGTCAAGTATGCAAAAATGGTTACAGATCCTAAAGAGATTAAGTATCACTTGGATAAAGCTGTTTATGAAGCAACAACAGGAAGAATGGGACCTGTTTGGCTCGACATTCCAATGAATGTTCAGGGGGCTATGATTAATGAAAACGATCTTATCGACTTTATTCCGCCAGAACCTATAAGTTATAACTTGGAAATTGATAAGGTCATTGATAAACTGAAATCAGCCCAAAGACCTCTTATTGTTGCAGGATATGGTATAAGAGCCGCAGGCGTAGAAAAGATTTTTCAAGAAATGATTAACAAAACAGACATTCCTGTTGTTACCACATTTAATGGCATGGATCTTATTGAATCCGGACATAAAAATTTCTGCGGAAGAATAGGTACTGTCGGACAAAGAAGCGGTAATTTTACTCTTCAAAATGCTGATGTAATTTTGTTTTTGGGTACAAGAAACAATATCCGCCAAGCAAGTTACAACTGGGAAAATTTTGCCAAAAATGCTTATAAAATAGTTGTTGACATTGACAAAGCAGAATTAGATAAACCAACTGTAGTGCCGGATTTAAAAATTAACGCTGATTTACGTGAGTTTTTACCAGCATTAAATGAAAGCTTCCCTCATCTTGAAATAAAAAAATGGCTTGAGTTTTCTAAAAACATTTATGGTAAATACTCATTTGACAACACAAAAGAATACCAATCTCAAAATGGAATTATAAATGTTTATGATTTTGTTCATAATCTCAGCAAAGCAATGAAGCCTAAGACCATTATGATTGCAGGGAATGGCTCAGCGTGCGTTTGTGCTCACCAAGCAGCCATAGTTAAAGAAAATCAACGGATTTTTTGGAATTCAGGAGATGCATCTATGGGCTATGATTTACCCGCCGCGATTGGTGCAAGCTATGAAGCAGATAACCGAAATGTTATATGTTTAACAGGCGATGGTTCTGTTATGATGAATATTCAAGAACTCCAAACGATTGTTTATAACAAGTTACCAATAAAAATATTTATTATAAATAATGCAGGATATTCTTCTATACGGCAAACTCAGCGGAATTTTTTCAACGGACACATGACCGGCTCCGGCGATGAGAGCGGCGTTAGTGTACCAGATTTTTGTAAAATTGCAGACGGATTTGGTTTGAAATCACTTAGAATTTCTTCACCAGAAAATATGCAGGCTCAAATACAAGAAGTATTAAAAATGAATGAGCCTGTTATTTGCGAAGTTATGGTTGAAAAAGAATACGCATTTTCGCCAAAGCTGTCTGCCAGAAAGCTTGATGATGGAACAATGATTTCACCAAGTTTAGAAGATATGTTTCCATTTTTAGACAGAGATGAATATAAGGAGAATATTTTAAATGAAAAAGAAAGTTTGTAACTGGCTTGATTCAAATCAATTCGGCGGACTTCACGTAATAGACAATCAAATTCAAGCTTGCCCTGTTAGAGGTGTTACCCTGATAGACAATGTTAAACTCAATGAAGTAGGTGTTGATGAAATACAACAAAAAAGAAAAGAATTATTTGAAAAAATAAACTGTGGTAACTCAAAAATTTGTGAAGGATGCAGTTTTTTGGTAGAAAAAGAAGAAGAAGACATTGATATAGGTAAAATTGACACTTTAGTATTGCATCCTTATACAACCTGCAATTTGCATTGCAGTTATTGTGTTATATCAAAGCAAAACCTTGAAGCAAAACTATATCCAAAAGATCGCATATTAGCTCCTACAATTAAAAAACTCAACGAATGGGCTCCTGAAAGATTGGGG
>USGC01000252.1 GCA_900554095.1 uncultured bacterium | reverse complement strand
TATGGTATGGTATGGTATGGTATGGTATGGTATGGTATGGTATGGTATGGTATGGTATGGGGGTGGTTGTGCAAATTTTTCTGACTTTCTGTTTTAATAAAAAGTGTGTAGAAAAACAGAAAGAAGGTAAAAATGTCAATCAGTAGAATTTCATTTTGCGGAGATAGTAAAAATCCTATTAAACCAATGCAAAATAAAACCAATACAAAAAATTTATCAACACAAAATTTGCTAGATCCTTTAGATTATTTAGAGGGTTATTTGAAAGGAAAATCCATTCGCCACGCTGAGGAAATGAAAGAGTTTTTGACACAATCACAGTTTTTGACACCTGTCAAACCTTTTAGAGACGGTTTTAAGGCTGCAACCGGAGTAAATCTTCCAGAATCATCGATGTTTGATAAAATGGTAGGGAAAATGCTGGAGAAATTTTTAAAATTAGGTGTTTCGTACCGTCCGTACAGTTCATCTGAAGCTGCTGAAGCACATCAAACTGCTTCAAAAGTAATGGCCAAAATTGCGGATTTGGTGACTGTTAAACCTTTCAAATTGAAATAATAAAAGCGGGATTTTTACCCCGCTTTTTTTTTACGTGTCCGTTAAAAGTCAGTAGGCTGGGTTGTAAACATACCCTACCACCCGTACTATTTTATATGGAATTTTGGTTTTTATTAGATATTCGCCCCACTCGATTTGTTGCGGGCTTAATTTTTCATTTTTTCGTTTGACTTCGACGAATATCATTGTCTTCTCATTCCATACTATGTAATCCGGTACCCCTTTTGGATAGCGGCCATTTGTTTGTAATATATGTTTTATTACTTTGTAAAAAGTTTCGTTATCTATTTTTGTCAAAAATTCTTGTACAATCTCTGATTTGAAATATTCAACAGGATTTTTGAAGCCATCTATTTCCCATTCATCCAGCCATCTTATGTAGGCGCCTTGTTCGTGTTTTTGGAGTTGTGAATTTATAAATTTATGTAAATCTGTTTTTTTTATTAGATTGCATTTTGCTTCAATTTTTTCTTCGTCATCATAATTTATTGCCATATCAGAGATGTCGTAATATAGTTTACTATTTTTATGTAACGTATGCGGATAGAATTCATCCAGAAAAGTCAGGACGAACAGGGCTTCCCAGAAAGAATATTCAGCACGCATAACCTTATAGCCTGAATTTTTGTAATACTCTCTGACAACTTGTTCTGTGGAGCATTTTGCGCCTGATGAGCAGTAAAAATAAGTTTTTCCTTTTTCACCCGTTCTTTGGGCACTAATCGTTGTCGTATTTTTAACAAGAACTTCCGGCAGCAACTGCGCTGCGTTTACAGGAAATGCAAAACTTAACAATATTACAAATATTATAAAAATCTTTTTCATAAACATATTATATTAAAAAATTAAAAATCGGCAGATGGTTAGAAATTAATTTTAAATTTGCAAATTTTTTTTGATTTATTATACTTAATATATTGGGGAGTCATTATGCCGATTCAACCTGTTTCGAATCTTAATAACAATTCTAAACGGAAATTTAACCTTAATCCTGTTACATATACGGGTTATGGCGCTCTTGCATTGGGGACAGCGAGCGTAATTGCTGCTGCTAACAAAAAAATCAAATGGCATAAATATTTTGCTTATGCTGCCGGGGCTTTGGCGTTCATTCACACAGGCATTATTGAAGGGCTCCGTTTAAGCCGTAACAAAGGAGAAAAATAGTGGATTATCTGAATTTTAAATTACAAGGACTAGATGTTGACGGATCAGAAAAGACATTTTCTTTATCGGATTTTAAGGGTAAAAAAATTGTGCTTTATTTTTACCCAAAAGACAGCACGCCGGGATGTACCAGAGAAGCTGTCGATTTTCGGGATAACATGGACAAATTTTCCGAAAAGGCTGTTGTAATTGGCGTTAGCCCTGACAACATAAGCAGCCATTTGAAGTTCAGGCAAAATCAAAAGATAAACTTTATTATGCTAAGTGATCCGGAACACCTTTTAATTAATGCATTTGAGGTTTGGGGCGAGAAGTCAATGTATGGCCGCACATACTTTGGTGTAATCCGCTCTACGTTTGTGCTTGGCGAAAACGGGTTTTTGCTGAGAAGGTGGCGCAATGTAAAAGTTAAAGGACATGTTGAAGAGGTTTTAGCAAATCTTTAATTTAAAAGCGGGCCGTGTGCCGGCTGTTTATAATATCAATCTTCAGTAATTTCCCAGTTGGTTGTAGATTTCTTCTAAATCGTCTTCGAGAAGTGTCTTTTGGAAATGTTCGCATTCTTC
>USGC01000251.1 GCA_900554095.1 uncultured bacterium | reverse complement strand
ATAAAGGCAGCAGCCTGCCTTATTGAAGATGGCTTTTGCAAGTCTATAAAAAATGGGATTATATTTTTTGAAACAACTTTTAAATCTTCTTCATGCTCCGGGTTTCTAAAGCCTGCAAAGACGATATTATCTTTTGCAAAAGCTTTGCTCAGAGCATTACCTATACCCGAAGCAGCGCCGGTTATTACGTATATTTTCATCGCTTTTCCTTATATTGAAAGGTATGAACCGAACAACGGAAGGTACAATGCCAATGCAAGAATAAGTACGATTGTACCGATTACAATCAACATTATCGGCTCAATCATTTTTGTCATTGTATCGATAATTGTATCAAGTTTTTTATCAATAAACCTTGTTGCTTGTCCGAGCATGTCACCTAAACGTCCGGATTGTTCACCGGTTGAAATCATAAATAATATCATTTTGGGCATAACACCGGTTGATCTTAATGCTGTTGAAAGGTGCTGGCCTTGTTGAACTTTCGTCGTTGCACCCGCCATTTTCTCTTTTAATGTATTATTGGTTAAAGTTAATATTGACAAGTACAAGCATTCGATAATCGGAACACCCGCATCATATGCAACCTGCATAACCGCAATAAAGTTTGCAAAGTTTGAGAATTGAATTAAATCTGTTAAAAGCGGAATTTTTAAAACATTTTCGTCAATTTTATGTTTTGACGGCTCCCAGCGGAATAGGAACGTAATACCTGCGATTAAAGACATCATAATCAAAGGCACAAAATACCAGTAAGTCTTTAGGAATATACCGATACTCATCAAAGTAGCTGTAATCCAAGGGAGCTCTTTGCCCATGTTATCGAACATTTCTTTAAATGTCGGGAAAACGAACATCAACATGACCGTAACTACAACAATTGCCAGAGAAATTACGAAAGCAGGATACATCAAAGTCCCGATAACTCTGCTTCTGATTGCATGCTGTTTTTTGAGCAGTTCTACGAGCCTGTCCATTGTTTTTTCCATTTCACCGGAATCTTCACCGGCTTTACAAAGACCGATATATATTTGCCCGAATATATCAGGATATTTGGCGATTGTATCGGCAAAAGTTGCACCTGCCATAATTTGTCTTCTAAGTTCTTTTGCTACAAGACGAATTTTCAGCTTTGCAGCATCATTTTCGATAAACATCAATGATTCGATAATTGGAATACCTGATTGAGCAAGAATTTGCAAGGTTGATGTGAAATCAATTTTATCTTGCAAACCGAGGTTTTTCATTGTACCGCCTTCGGTATCTTTTGCCTTATTTATATCTTCTTTACCTATTTTTTCTTCGGTAACTTTTGTAGGCAAAAAACCAAGCTTTCTAACGTTATCGCGGGCGCTTCTTAAGTCTGCTGCTTCAACCTTACCTGTTACAATATCTTTATTATTCTTTAATGCTACATAATTATATATCGCCATTGTATCTCCTATTCATTGACAAGCCCTAAGACTCTCACGAATTCATCAATTGTTGTTTTGCCGTCAGTAATGTGGCTTAAACAAGATTGCTGCAATGTTTTCATGCCATTCTTTACTGCTGCTTCTTCAATTTCAAGGTCGTGCGCACCCATCGCAATTAAGCGTTTAATTTCTTTGTTAATTGACATAATTTCATAAACGCCAAGACGGCCTTTGTAACCTGTAAATTCGCATTTGTTACAGCCTTTAGCTCTATATATAGGGGTTTTCATGAGTTTTTGAATATCTTCTTCGTTTGCTAAAATTTGGCTTGCTTCTTCATAAGTTGGATAATATTCTTCCTTACAATCATCGCAAAGTCTTCTTACAAGACGTTGTGCAATAACGCCGGATAACGTTGATGAAACAAGATAATCTTTTGCACCCATTTCAATCAAACGTGTAACAGTTGCTGCTGCTGAGTTTGTGTGAACAGTTGACAACACAAGGTGCCCTGTTAATGCCGCTGATATTGCAATTTCCAATGTTTCATAATCCCGAATTTCACCGACCAGAATGATATCAGGGTCTTGTCTTAATATCGCACGCATACAGGACGCAAATGTAATTCCGGCTTTTGCGTTGATTTGCGATTGGTTAATACCCTCAAGCTTAATTTCTATAGGATCTTCAATTGTTGTTATGTTTACATCTTCATCGTTTAAACTTTTTAATACTGAATAAAGGGTTGTTGTTTTACCGGAACCAGTAGGGCCGGAGGTAAGTATAATACCGTTCGGGCAGCTTACCATATTTTTAATTTTTACAATATTTTTCAAATTATCACCACCCAGCATTAAGATAAGCAAGGGACTGTGTGACACA
>USGC01000250.1 GCA_900554095.1 uncultured bacterium | reverse complement strand
GTATATTTGAATGGGCTTTTTTCGACGGCTCTTACTGTTTCGACTCCGCTCAGAAGCTCTTCAAATACATCCATTACCGGAATTTCACTCTCGAAATGCCCTATATCAAAGAGTATAATAGGGCTTTCGACGGCTGTGTGAAATTTTATATCTCCCGTTACAAGCGCATCTGCGCCCTTTTGGTAAGCCTCTTCTATAAACTCCGAGCCACTGCCCGCGCAAAAAGCTATTTTCTTTAGATTTTGTTTGTTTTGATTGTTTGTGTATCTGAGGTTTGGCGAAATTTTGGCAAGGTGTTTTGCGAATTCGTCTGGCGTAGTACTTAGCTCTATGTATCTTAGAAAATCAGCGCTTTCTGCCGTTTTTAATCCCAGCTTTTTAATTAAAACATCTGTTGTGCCGCCGTTTGTGCGATCAAGGTTTGTGTGCGCGCAGTATATGTCGATTTTTTTGAACTCTATTGGGACGAAAAAAAGTGGATGATGCGAAATTATCATATCACAATTATTTTTTAAAGCTTGGTTAACAATATCTTGGGTTACTGTTAGAGATAGTATTATTTTTGATATTTCTTTGTTTTGCGTCTGAACAAGCCATCCGCTGCAATCCCAGGATTCTGCTAATTCAGGAGGCGCAAACTGCTCTATTTTTTGGATAATTTCTTTTTTATCCATAAATTTCCTCTAATATTTTTTTTGCGATAATTTTTTTGTCTGCTTTGTCAATAATTTTCATGTCTAAATTTTTATTGATAATAACAACTTCGTTTTCATCGCTTGAAAAGCCGATGTCTTTGCGGGAAATGTCGTTTGCAACAAGAAAATCGCAGCCTTTATTTCCGATTTTTTTCTTTGCATTTTCGTATAAGTCTTCGCTTTCGGCACAGAAGCCTACGATAATTTGGTTAGTTTTTCGTTCGCATAATCCTTTTAATATATCAGGATTTTTCACTAATTCTATTGTTATTTCGTCGGCTGACGTTTTTTTCATTTTATTTTGTGAGATGGTTTTTGCTCTGTAATCGGCGACTGCTGCTGCCATAATAACACAGTCAGCGTTGTTGAATTCTGCGTTGATTGCGTTTTGCATGTCGATTGCTGATTTAACTTTGATTGTTTTGTAAGGTTTTTGGACATCTTTGGTAGTGATTAAAATTACATTCGAGCCTTGAGAGTATGCTTCATCGGCAATGCGTGTACCCATTTTGCCGGAAGAATAATTAGAAATATATCTTACCGGATCAATATCTTCGATTGTACCACCCGCTGTTACGATGATTGTTTTGTCTTTAAGTTTATTTGAAAGGTGCAGTTCATCGACTGTTGTTTGAAATATTTTGTCAAGCGAACAGAGTCTTCCTGCTCCATTGTATCCGCAGGCCAGAAAGCCGGTTTCAGGATATAGGATTTTGTAATTATTTTTTTCTAAAATTTTTATATTATTTTGTATAACCGGATTTTGCCACATGTTGCAATTCATTGCAGGCGCAAGGATTATGGGCTTTTTAAAAGCGCAGACAACAGATGTTAAAAGGTTATCGCATATTCCGTGGGCAATTTTAGAAATTGTGTTGGCTGTAGAGGGCGCAATAACCATAATGTCAGCCTTATCAGCAAGTGAAATGTGTTCAGGTTTAAAATCAGGAACGTCAAATTCTTCTGTGCAAACCTCGTTTTGGCTTAAATTTTGTAGAGTAAGTTTTGTTACAAAATTAAGCGCGTTGTCTGTGCAAATTACGTGAACATTGGCGTTTGCTCTTTTAAACATGCGGATGAGTTCACAAATTTTGTACGCGGCGATGCCCCCTGTAATACCTATTAATACAGTTTTTCCCGTTAGCATTCCTGCATTTCCTTTTTAATTACTTTTTCAAGTCTTTCGATTGCTTCGTTAAGGTTGTCATTGATGATTTGGTAATCGAAATTTTTTGCGCGTTCCAATTCTATTTTGACTTGTTCAAGGCGTTTTCTAATAGTTTCCTCGTCCTCTGTGTGCCGGCCGCGAAGACGTTCTTCAAGTGTTTCATAAGACGGCGGGCATATAAAAATAAGAACTGCTTCCGGCATTTGTTTTTTGATTTGCAAAGCGCCTTGAGTATCTATTTCCAGAATGATGTCTTTGTTATTCTCAAGACATTGGAGAATATACTTTTTCTTGGTACCGTAATAGTTTCCGGCAAACTCTGCCCACTCTAAAAATTTGTTATTTTTTATGCATTCTGTAAAATCATCTTTTGTAAGAAAAAAATAATTTACGCCATCAATTTCACCATTTCTTGGCTTGCGTGTCGTGCAGGAAATCGACAGCATAAAGTTTGGGTTCTTTTCTAAAAATCCTTTTAGAACAGTACCTTTACCT
>USGC01000249.1 GCA_900554095.1 uncultured bacterium | reverse complement strand
TTTTCCTTTAAGCGGTATAAACCCGCGAGCCCCCCCCCCCAAGGATTGTAGTCTATTCATGCCTTTTACCTCCTTTTAAACTTTTTAACTCTTTAATTATTTTCATTATCCCATATTTTTACTTTTTTTTCAAGTCTATTTTATGATAGAATAATTTAGTACAATTAATAAGGAGAGAAAAACATGGCAGATGCAAAAATTTTAGCGACTATCGAAAGAAGCGACACTGAACAATTACAAATTTCAGTTAGCGAATATAAAGGAAGAAGCTATTTGAATATGAGAATATTCTACACAACTGACGACGGTGCAACATGGCTTCCGACCAAAAAAGGCGTAACTTTTGCTCCTGATCAGCTTGATATTTTAACTGACGCAATCGAAGAAGCTAAAAAAGAATTTATGGCAGAATAATGAAATACGCATTAGCTCTTGTAAACATCACCGGATTAGGTGTAAAAACTTTTAGTTATTTAATTCCGGACGAGATGAAGGACAAAATCCAAATCGGACAGGCAATTCTTGTTCCGTTTGGGCGTCAAGGGCTTGTCAATGCTTTTTGTGTGGGGTTTTCAGACTACCTGCCCTCAGAAATAAGGGCGAAAAAAATTAACAGGATTTTGGATGAAACCCCGCTTTTTTCTATTGATTACCTGAAACTTCTTGAATGGGTTGCGAATTACTATTGCTGTGATTTAGTAACCGTATTGAACGCGGCAATTCCGCTCAAACTCATTGAAAAGGTTTCAAAAATCGAACTTGCAGCAGAGTTTATCTCTTTTGAGGGCGCAACTAAAAGGCAAACAGAAATTCTCGAAATTTTACAAAAGTCAGGGAAAATGCCTCTCATCATGCTTGAAAAAATTGCCAAAACAACCCGTGGCACAGTTAAAAAACTTGAGCAGGCCGGATGTTTAAAAATTACAGAAGAAAATATTTACAGAAATCCGCTTGATATTTTGCAAATTACGGAAAAAGAACCGCTTTTTGAACTTACAGGCGACCAAAAAAAAGTTTATGAAGGGATTAAAGCCAAAATCGCGGCGTTTAATCAATCCCCCTCATCCGACAATTCGTGCCGCCTTCTCCCGCAAAAGGAAGAAGGGTATCCCGAAACCATTCTGCTCCATGGTGTAACAGCTTCAGGCAAAACAGAAGTTTATTTTAAATTAATCAAAGATTGCATTGATGCAGGCAAAAACGTTTTGTTTCTTGCTCCGGAAATCGCGCTTGCTTCACAGTTGACAAAACGTCTTGCGAAAAAATTTGGCACAAAAGATGTTGCCATTTGGCACAGCAGCATATCTGACGGTGAACGTTACGATGTATGGCAAAAGTTATATAAAAATGAGATTAAAATTCTTGCAGGCGCTCGCTCTGCTGTGTTCGCACCGCTTAAAGACATTGGTCTGATTATAATTGACGAAGAACACGAAGGCGCTTACAAACAAACCTCGCCGGCGCCTCGTTACGACGCAAAAGTTGTAGCGCAAAAATTAGCACAATTCCATAACTGCCCGCTGATTTTGGGTTCTGCAACGCCGGATATTTCTGTTTACTATCGCGCGCTTAACTCAGGCAATCTTTTTGAATTAAAAAAACGTTTTAACGATGCAAAAGTCCCGCCTGTTACCGTGATTAACATGCAGGAATACGGGCGTGCAGCATACAAAAACGTTATTTCAATCCCTTTACAAACCGCGATTAAAGAAACTTTAGAAAACAAACAGCAAGTGATTTTACTAATAAACCGCCGGGGATTTTCGACTTTCACACAGTGCCAGTCGTGCGGACACGTAATTGAGTGCCCGAATTGCGCAATCCCAATGATTTGGCACGCGAAAGACCAAATGTTAAAATGCCACTATTGCAATCATACAGAATACTTCCCGGATTTTTGCCCTTCCTGCGGGTCGGACGCACTGAAAAACAGCGGCACAGGTACACAAAAAATCGAGCAGTATATCAAAGACATATTTAAAGATTACAATGTCGAACGCATAGACAGCGATATTTTAGTGAGAAAAGGCGAACATATCCGGCTTTTGGAGAAATTTCAACGCGGAGATATAGACATTCTTGTAGGAACGCAAATGATTGCCAAAGGTCTTGATAACCCAAACGTTACGCTTGTCGGCGTAATCTCGGCAGATGCAAGCTTTAATTTGCCGGACTTTAGGGCAAGTGAAAGGGGCTTTCAGCTTCTGACACAGGTTGCGGGACGCGCAGGACGCGGAGAATTTGCCGGAAAAGTCTTTTTTCAAACATACAACCCGGATTACTACGCGCTTGAAAGCGCCAGAATGCAGAATTACAGCGAGTTTTACGAAACGGAAATTGCTGCGCGCGAAGAGTTTGATTACCCT
>USGC01000248.1 GCA_900554095.1 uncultured bacterium | reverse complement strand
CGGTTATCGGAGATATTGTGAACGATTACTTAAACGGGGATATTTCAAAGGAAAAGTTTATACGTCAACTCACAGCGGCAACGGAAATTTATTTAACAGAATGAACTGGTATATTATGATTAGATTCAAATGTATATTACAAAATGATGAAACAGATTGCGGTCCGGCTTGCCTGGCCGCAATTTTTAGAAAATACGGTTTAAAAGTTACAATAGCAAAAATTCGTGATATTGCAGGTACGGATCGACAAGGTACTAGTGCATACGGTCTTGTAAAGGTAATTGAACATTTTGGTTTTCAGCAAAAGGTTGTTGAAACTGATAAGGAATCGTTAACCTCTAAATTACCTATACCTGCTATTGCACATGTAGTGATTGACGATTCCTTATTGCATTATGTAGTTATAACTAAAGTTAAGGGTGATACTGTAGTAGTTTCCGACCCTGCAAAAGGAATTGTAAAATATAAAAAAGAAGATTTCCTTAAAATCTGGACTAATATTTTAATTCTAATTGCACCAACAAATAAATCTCAAAAGGGTAATAAAAAACAAAGCACGTTACTAAGTTTTTTTTGCCTGCTTATTTCTCAAAAATGGTTATTGCTGAGGATTTTTATTCTGTCTATGATACTGACCTCAATAGGAATTATTACTTCTTTTTATTATCAGGTTTTAATGGATAATATAGTTCCAAGCTCTTCTTTAGAAATGCTGAACTATGTGTCAGTTATTACTTTGTGTTTATTCTTTGTGCAGATAGGACTGAATTTTTTAAGAGGATTTTTAATTGTAAAATTAGAGCAGAATATTGATATTCCTATTATGCTGGGATATTATAACCACGCTTTGATTTTACCCATGAAGTTTTATTCTATGCGTGATACCGGCGAAATCATATCTAGATTTAATGACGCTTCAAGTATAAGAGATATTGTATCGGAAGCGTCATTAACAATTATGATGGATACTATTATGGCAGTCGTAGGTGCAGTAGTTTTATTTAACAGCAACAGGCTATTATTCTTGATATCTGTAGTTATGCTTTTTTTATATGGGATAATAGTTTTTGTATATAATAAACCAATTAAAAAAAACAACAGAAAAATAATGGAAATGAATTCTAAGGTTACCTCTCAATTTATTGAAACTGTAAATGGTATTGAAATTATTAAAGCTTTTAATCAGGAAGATAACGAAAAAGAAAAAACGGACAAATTGTATAGGAAATTTTTAAAAAGGGTATTTAACGGAGGCGTATTATCTCTTAGCCAGCAGACTGTAACTATGTTTGTTGCAGTTGTAGGAGAACTTGTCATCTTATGGATTGGCGCTACTTATGTTATTAAAGGAGAACTGACGATTGGTGAGCTAATAACTTTTAATGCGTTATTAGGATATTTTATCGAACCAATAAAAAATTTAATTAATCTTCAACCGCAAATACAAACGGCAGTTGTAGCGGCCGATAGATTAGGGGAAATTCTTGATATATCTCCGGAATACGAAAACAATGATATGTGCACAGCTTATGATAGTGAAATCAAGTTTGACAATCTTATAATCTCGAATCTGAATTTCCGATATGGAACACGAGACCTTGTATTAAAAGATATTAATTTAGAAATTAATCATGGAGAAAAAATAGCATTTGTTGGCGAAAGCGGTTCAGGAAAAACTACTTTGGCTAAATTATTGGTAAGGTTATATGAGCAGGAAAAAGGAAATATTAAACTTGATTCCGTTGATATAAGGGATTTTCCAATAAGTCAGATAAGAAATAATTTTTCTTACATATCGCAAAATGCTTTTCTTTTTAGCGGAACAATAAAAGAAAATTTGTTGTTTGGTAATTCTGATGCAAGTGATAATGATATATTAAGAGTTTGTAAAATATGTGAACTTGAAGAATATATTAACAGTCTACCGTTAAAGTATAACACCAGAATAGAGGAAAACGGCAAAAATTTGTCAGGCGGTCAAAAACAACGTTTAGCAATAGCAAGAGCTTTATTAAAAAATCCGAAAATTTTAATTATGGATGAGGCTACGAGTAACCTGGATTATATTACTGAAAAAACTATCGAAAATACAATTAATAAGTTTTCGAAAAATATGACAACAATAATCATAGCTCATAGACTTAGCACCATTAAGGATTGTGACAAGATTTTTGTGTTCAAAGACGGTCAGATAGTTGAAACCGGAAATCATAGAGATTTACTAAAGCAAAGGGGGTATTATTATCAACTTTGGAATGGACAAGATAAGAGTATTACATAGGAATGATATTATGAAACGAAAAACACTGACAAGAAAAAGAAAAGAACATATAGCAGCATACCTGTTTATATTACCGTCTTTTTTAGGCATAGCG
>USGC01000247.1 GCA_900554095.1 uncultured bacterium | reverse complement strand
CCATTTGACTTCCAGGTTTTTAAATGATTTCATATTAATCCTCCTATATCAAATTATAACATATGAGGGAATTTTTTTCAATATGTGTTAAGAAATTAAATTTTAAGCAATCATCTTCATAGGGCCTTCAAGAGAAGCAGTTACAAATTGTTTAGTGTACTCATTGTCCTGCCTTAACATTTCATCCGGCGTACCTTCAAAAACAATTTTGCCGTCATAAAGCATTATTACTCTGTCTGCGGTTCTCGTAATCGTTGACATTTGGTGGGTTACAACAATTGAAGCTGCTTTGGTTTCCTCTTTTAGACGCACAATGTAGTCCTCAATTAGAGTGGAAGATATAGGATCTAAGCCGGAGGTAGGTTCATCATAAAGAATTGAATTCGGCTCGGTAACTATGGCGCGTGCAAAGCTAACACGCTTTTGCATACCGCCTGATAGTTCAGACGGAAAGCTGTTTTCAATCCCTTTAAGTCCCACAAGCTCGAGCTTTTCTGTTACTATATTTTTAATTTCATCTTCCTTGTATTTTTTTCTCAAGTCGCGTCTTTCATGAAGCGCAAACGAGATGTTATCAAAAACATTCAGCGAATCAAAAAGCGCGGAGTATTGGAACACCATTGCAATGTCTCCTTCTGATGTAATTATCTGGCCGCTGTCTTTTTCTATAAGGCCGCATATCAGCTTTAAAATAGTACTTTTGCCAGAACCGCTGAAGCCCACAATAGCAAGCGTCTCGCTGTCATTAACTTTGAAAGATACATCATCAATAACTTTTTTTTCGCCAAATGATTTAACTAAATTTTTAACTTCTATACTCATATTTTTTAATCCTTTTTAAAAGAAAAATCCTATTGCAAAAATCATGTCCCATATTACAATAGATACAAAAGACCAGACAACGGCTTTCGTTGTTGCAAGCCCAACGCCTTTTGCGCCGCCTTTTGCATAATATCCGCAAGTACAGCTTATAAGCGCAATTGTGCCGCCAAATGCTATGGCTTTCAATATGCTTACACTTAAATCTTTCATGTAAACCCCAAGCCAGGCACTGTCAAAATATGCACGGTAACTTAAATCTGTCGTCAAATATGTCGTAACAGCTCCGGTTAAAACCCCAAAAATGGAGGCTATTATTACGATTGACGGCATCATAAGAATTCCTGACAAAACTCTCGGTACAAAAAGATACTGTACCGGATTTACCTTTAAAACTTTTATCGCATCAATCTGTTCTGTAACACGCATTGTCGCAAGTTCAGAAGCCAGCGACGAGCCTATCATTGAGATTATTGCAAATCCTGACATTATAACGCCGACTTCTCTGACAATAAGCATTGTCATTAAAAGTCCGACTAAGTGCCCCCCGCCTTGTTTTACCATTTCATTAGCAACCTGAGATGATACAATTACAGATGTCATCCCAACAATTGATAACGTTATTGGAAGCGAGCTTACACCAAAGCGGTTGCACTGTTCAAGAAGTTCTTTCCTGTCGATTTGACCTGTTAAAATATATTTTATAACCTGCAGCCCCTTAATAGTAATTTTTCCGAGAGTGTCCAGAAAGTCGGCGCACTGCTCAAGAATGCCTGAAAAAATTTTATATGTTGCTGACTGCTTGTAGTATTTTTGAAGAGCTCCCATTGCCTCATTATACAAAAAATAAACCAAAGATGTCAATTTGTATCTAAGTTCACATTTTTAGCGTTTTATGATATTCTAAAAATATGATAGAACTTTTAGTTTTATATATTTTAACCAAAAGAGATTTTACAATGTACGCAATTCACAAAATGATAATTGGTGAATTCTCTCCGTTTACAAGACCCAGCTTTGGTGCGATAAAGCCGGCATTGACGAGACTTGAAGTCAATGGGTTCATAACTTCACGTAAAATGATGTCAGAAGGCGGTAAGCTGTCTGTCTTTTATTCTATAACAAAAGACGGTAAAGCGGAATTAAGCAGACTTTTAGTTGAGGAATTATCGGAAAATCCCTTGCAGTTTCTCTCAAATGCAAGAGTAAAACTTTCTTGTGCCGAGTATTTGTCGTCTGTGCAAAAGCAAGAAATGTTTTTTCATCTAAAGGCTTTGGCAATGAAATTTAAAGTTGATGCGCAAAATATTTTGGATGATGAATATAACAAACTTTCATTCTATCAGAAAATAATATTAGATAACGCGGTTTGCGAGTATGCGAACCTTATAACGATTATAGAAGGATTTGAGAAGGACAATGCCGGCAATAGTAAATAAAGTTATACCAAACTCCATAGCCGAAGAAATCGAAATCTCCGCAGGCGACGAAATTCTTTCAATTGATGATACCAAAATGCTTGATATGATTGATTATAACTTCTTGTGCAAGTCTGAT
>USGC01000246.1 GCA_900554095.1 uncultured bacterium | reverse complement strand
ACTCTCCCGGGTCTCATTCAACGGCACAGAAAAACTGTTGTTGAAACTGAATTAAAAAAAGCATATTCACTTTTAAACCAACTCATCCTGCGCTCAGAAGCCGACAACGGCCCGGCTATTCATTGGGAATGGGAAAGTACTACAGATTACCAAAAACAAAAAGAATTTTTTAAAAAATACTTTGCGCCTTATTTAAGTATTACTAAAAGTCCAAGATTGCTTGGCGATAAAAATTTTTACACTCCATACAACGCTGCCGGAATTAAGGCAAGCTGGTACTACAACAATGGCAATAACAACGATTTTGTCCATCTTTCTGACGGCACCGTAATTAGGTTAAGCATGGGAGGCACCGCAAACTCAAAGCTTGCAGACTGGGCGGTAATCCTTCCTCATAGCTCAAATAAGGATAAAATAATCTTTGGGCGTGACGCTTTTGCTTTTACAATCAACCTTAACCCCAACCGCTCCTCGGTTTCGGTTTTCCCATATACTTACTTAAACTGGACATGCGAAACCGTTGAAAAAAATAGAACAAAATTTATCAATGCATGTTATAAAGGAGATGATTCAGGTGCGGGGCTTTATGCAGATCATTACTGCTCAATATTGATTTACTGCAACGACTGGAAAATTCCCGACGATTATCCGATTAAGCTATGACAAGCATTGCTTAATCATGTGTTACAAAGGCATTTTTGGCTATTGATTTTTTTTCTTGAATATATTAAAATTCCTTTTGTAGAGTGCTTACGCCAATAATCACTCAACAAGAAAAGGAAAACAAATATGTCAATTAATTTAAAAAACAAAGCTGATATCGTTAAAGAATACGGCAAAAATGAAAAAGATACAGGTTCTGCCGCTGTTCAAATCGCGATGATGAGCCAAAAAATTTCTGAACTTACTGAACACTTAAAGTCTAACAAAAAAGATTTCGCAACTAAAAGAGGTCTTTTGATGATGGTAGGTAAAAGAAAAAGATTACTTTCTTATTTGAAAGCTCAAAACCTTGAAGAATACAGAGATTTAATTAAAAAACTCGGTATCCGCGGTTAATTTTTTTTAAGGCACCCGAGAGGGTGCTTTTTTCGTATAAGAAGGAGTTTTTATGAAAGCACTTAAATCAATGAGACTGCATATAGCGATTTTCGGCAAAACAAACGTTGGTAAATCTTCTATTTTAAATAGGATTACCTCACAAAACGTCTCGATTGTCTCTGAAAAGCCCGGCACAACAACCGATATCGTTGAAAAATCCATGGAACTCCTGCCCGTTGGCCCCGTAACCTTTCTTGATACCGCAGGAATTGACGACAAGACAGAACTCGGTGAAAAAAGAATAGAAAAGACAATGTCTGTCATAACCCGAACGGACATCGCCGTTATAGTATGCGATTACAAAGGAATTGACGCTTACGAAAAAGAATTAATTAAAAAATTTGACGAACTAAAAATCCCTTATCTTGTTGTCGTAAACAAAACTGACATTAAAAAAATTGAATTAGAAGGATTTGCCAATGTTATTTATACATCGGCCGAGACGGATGAGGATATTGTTTTTAAATTCAAAAATGCACTTGTTAAGCTTCTTCCGGACGAGTTTGTAAACACGCCCCAAATTGCCGGCGATTTAGTCCAGCCTAAAGGTACGGTCATTCTGGTAATCCCGATTGACAAAGAAGCCCCGAAAGGCCGGATTATCCTGCCGCAGGTTCAAACTATACGCGACTTGCTCGACAACAATTGTTTGACATATGTTGTGAAAGAAAACGAATTGCAAGATGCGCTCGATAATCTAAAAAATCCGCCTGCACTCGTTATCACAGATTCCCAAGCTTTCAAAAAGGTCGCTCAGATTGTGCCTGAAAGTATTCCTCTAACATCTTTTTCAATACTTTTTGCAAGGCTAAAAGGGGATTTGGACGAGTTTGTAAAAGGTGCTGAGTCCATTGAAAAGTTAAAAGATAATGATAAAGTTTTAATCCTCGAAAGCTGCACCCATCACGCAATTGATGATGATATAGGACGGGTTAAAATACCAAATTGGCTTAAACAAAAAACAGGCAAAAATTTAATTATAGAAAACTTTTCCGGCCATGATTTTCCGGATATTACAGGCTATTCGCTCATAATACACTGCGGCGCATGCATGACAAACCGCCGTGAAGTTTTGTCAAGAATTATTAAAGCAAACAAAAAAGGTGTTCCTATCACGAATTATGGCATTATAATTTCATATTGCCTTGGCATTTTACCGCGAGCAATTAAAATTTTCTCTTGAAAAATTCTAAACAATATGTCATAATGTAGTTAATAAGTTAAAGAGTTAATAAGTTAAAAAGGAGACATGAATTATGAAGCACAATTACACACCTCAAAGTGAATGGGGGG
>USGC01000245.1 GCA_900554095.1 uncultured bacterium | reverse complement strand
GGATATCAGCCGACATTGGCTAATGAAATGGGTGAATTACAAGAAAGAATTACATCAACCAAAGACGGTTCCGTAACATCTGTTCAAGCAATTTACGTACCGGCTGACGACTTAACGGACCCTGCACCGGCAACAACATTCTCTCACCTTGACGCGTCAACGGTATTGTCAAGACAGATTGCGTCTTTGGGAATTTACCCGGCTGTCGATCCGCTTGAATCAACTTCCCGCGTGCTTGATCCGAATATTATCGGCGAAGAACATTACAACACAACAAGAAAAGTCCTCGAAATTTTGCAAAAATACAAAGATTTACAAGACATTATCGCAATTCTTGGTATGGATGAACTTTCTGAAGAAGATAAGGAAATAGTTAACAGAGCCAGAAAAATCCAAAGATTTTTGTCTCAGCCGTTCTTTGTAGCAGAACAATTCTCAGGCATTCCAGGCAAATATGTTAAACTCGAAGATACAATTAAAGGCTTTAAAGAAATTATTGAAGGCAAACACGACGATTTGCCAGAACAAGCTTTCTATATGGCCGGCACTATTGAAGACGTATTAGAAAAAGCTAAAGAATTGAAAGCATAGGTATTTTATTATGCATTTAAAAATAATTACGCATGAAAGAGTTGTCTTTGACGAAGACGTTGACGAAATCTATACCAAAGGAACAGACGGCGAATTTGGTATATTAAAAGGCCATGTGCCTGTTATGGCTGCGCTTGATATTGGTGTAACTAAAGTTATTCAAGGCAAAAAAGTAAAATTTTTTACAACGATGGGCGGCGTTTTGCAATTCAAAGATGAAGAAGGTATCATTCTTACAACTACCGCAGAATGCGGAGATGAAATTGACGTAACGCGTGCAAAATCAGCTTTAGAAAGGGCAAA
This sequence comes from uncultured bacterium, assembly GCA_900554095.1. GTDB lineage: Bacteria > Cyanobacteriota > Vampirovibrionia > Gastranaerophilales > Gastranaerophilaceae > Scatenecus. The sequence continues at coordinate 1,523 of USGC01000245.1, read as the reverse complement.
AGCCCGTTTAAATGAGTCTGAAGCTGAGATTGATGCGAAACGTGCAGAAGCAGCCTTAGCAAGGGCTATGGCTCGATTAAAAGCCACTTTAAATAACTAGATTTATGGAAAAGACATTCTGGAATATTTATAAAACATTTTTCAAAGTAGGTACGCTTCTGCTTGGCGGGGGATATGTTATATTGCCGCTTTTGCAGTGTGAACTCGTTGAAAAACGCGCCTGGATTGACAGTAATGAATTATGCGAATATTATGCGCTTGGGCAAAGCGTTCCGGGAATTATCGCGGCGAATATGTCAATATTTGTCGGCTACAAATTATCCGGGCAAAAAGGCGCCTTTGCTGCCGCTACAGGAATTGTAACACCTGCTTTTATCGCAATAATTCTGATTGCAAAAATAATGGAAGAACTGATTGCATTAAAACTTATACAAAATATATTTTTTGGCGTCGGTATCGGTGTAATTATCCTTGTATTAATGGCCGTGAAAGAAATGTGGGATAAAAGCGTTATTGATAAATTTACATCTGTTATTTTCACATTAAGTCTTATCCTCTCAGCCTGCCTAAAAATTTCGCCGGTATACATAATTATTGGCTCCGCGCTTGCCGGAATAATTTATAAAATAGGGTTTAGGAGAGCGGCAGAGTGATTTACTTAAAATTATTTCTGGAATTTTTCCATATAGGCTTATTTTCATTTGGCGGAGGGTATGCAACTTTACCGTTTTTATATCACATCGCTGATGTACAAAAATGGTACAGCGCAAAACAGCTTACTGATATGATTGCCATATCCTCAATAACCCCCGGCCCAGTCGGAGTAAACGTTGCAACCTTTGCCGGCTTTGCAACATCCGGGATTTTAGGAGCGCTTGTTGCAACAACATCAATAATTCTTCCATCTTTCATTCTGGTTATCATAATTTCAAAACTCCTCGAAAAATTCAGGGAAAATAAAGAAGTCCAGGCAGCAATATATGCCCTAAAACCTGCCGGCTGCGGGCTTTTGGCTGCGGTGGGGCTTAATATGTTTGTGAATGAAATAAACCTTTACGGATTAATTTTATTTATAATTCTTCTAGTATTAGCATTTTCCAAAAAGCGCGATCCATTGTTTATTTTAGGAATCTCGGCACTTGCAGGACTGCTGCTTGGGGGCTTGAATTTACTTTAGAAAAAGGTTATAATGAAGTTAAAAAGAAGAAAGTTAATAAATTTAAAAGGAGGAAAACACATGAAGCAGCAGCGGACGGGCGGCGGATCCTTTACGCCCCGGACGGACCTTGCCTGCGAGGCGGGGCGTCCGGGGGCGGAGAGCCGGAGCCGGACCGTGACAGTCGGCTCGGCGCCTGTCACGGTGACGCGCAGCCGGGAGCGCGATGGTGGGCGGTTTGTCACGGTGTCCTGCGGCAGTCTGACCGGGCGGGAGGAGGACATTGAAGCGCTTGCCTGCCTTCTGGCTGGCGAGATCACGGAGCTGGCGACGCTCATGCTGGGGCGTGCGCCCGACCCGTCCCTGC
>USGC01000244.1 GCA_900554095.1 uncultured bacterium | reverse complement strand
CTGGAATTTATTTCAGATAAACGCAATGACAACACAAATTACAGAAGTAACCGGCGGGGAAAACAGCTTTTTCGCTAATCAAAGCTGGCTTTTAGGGCTGATTGTTGCTGTCATAACTTACTTTACGATAATCGGCGGCATTAAGGCTATAGGAAAATTCACATCAAAAGTTACGCCTGTTATGTGCACTTTGTATGTGTTAACAGCATTTACGGTCTGCATATTCAACATTCACCACCTGCCAGAGACGATTGCGCTCATTATTAAAGAAGCATTTAAGCCCCAAGCTATTGAGGGGGGAATGTTTGCGTGTATGTTGTGGGGATTTCGCCGCGCAATGTTCGCCAACGAAGCCGGACTTGGAACAGCCCCTATCGCCTTTTCTGCGGTTAAAACCAGCAAACCCGTTGTTCAAGCCTTTATTGCAACATTGCAGCCCTTTGTTGATACTGTTATTGTTGGCAGTGCAACAGCTTTTGTAATTGTTGTTTCCGGTGTTTATTTAAATAGCACCGGCATTGCCGGCATAGAGTTAACCTCAAAAGCATTCGGGTCTGTTTGTCCGTTTTTCCCGATACTTTTAACTTTTATGGCAAGCTGTTTTGTTTTATCTACTATGCTTTGCGGCTCTTACTACGGAATCAAAAGCTGGAATTTTCTTTTCGGTAATTCTAAATTGACAACACGAACTTTTCAGGTTATATATTGTTTATTCATTATAATCGGTTCAGCGATGAACTTTAAAAGTATCATAAACCTATCAGATGCTTTTACACTGTTTTTAGCAGTCCCGAATTTATTTGCAGTTTTCATACTTTCGGATGTTGTCATCAAAGATTTGAAGCGTTACTGTAAGAAATATAATGTAGGATTATTTAAAAATAAATATGAACAAATAGAGGAGAGAGACTATGAAGAAGAACTGTCTGGAGATTGTAAGACAAAAGTGCAGCGGATGTAAGGACTGCACACTGGCTAAAAACAGAAAAAATATAGTTTTTGGCGACGGCAACCCTGAAACAGCTAAAATTGTATTTATCGGTGAAGCCCCCGGTGAAATGGAAGATGAAAGCGGTATGCCGTTTGTCGGTCGTGCCGGACAGCTTTTAAATGAATTTTTGGCAAACGCCGGAATTTCACGAGAAGAAGATTTATACATTATTAACACAGTTAAATGTCGTCCGCCTGAAAACAGAGTGCCGACTGATGAAGAAAAAGCTTCTTGCCGCAAATTTTTAAATGCACAAATAGACATTATTAAACCGCGCGCAATTGTTCTTTGCGGCGCTACAGCTTTAAAATCTTTTATGGATTTAGATAAAAAACAGACTATTTCTAAAGTACGCGGACAGTGGATGAGTATTAATGTTGACGGTGTTGAATATCCGGCTATGACAATCTTCCACCCGTCATATCTTTTAAGAAACCATTCATTGGCTGAAAATGCACCAAGAACATTGATGGCGCAAGATTTGAGAGAAATCAAAAACACATATCTTTCAGATATTCACAGGTTTAGCGACGTAATCGTAGATAACGCTGATAATCGTGAATGCGTTATAGCATAAGATTTAAGGCCCCGCTAAAACGGGGCCTTTTTAAGCTAATTACCATGGATAGTCGTCTTTAATTTCCCAACCATCTACCATAATCAGCCCGGCACAATAAATACCATGTTTGTTTATATTACAACCTCTATAGTTTCCGCCTGCTGATATGAACCAATCCCTATCATAACCTTCCGAACTATTGGATATGTCATTAGTCAGCCCCATTCCGAGAGGTACAAAACCTACTCCTTTCTGCAAGGAGAAGGCAAAAACATCACGCCCATATTGATTAGGTTTATTGAATCCGTTTATATCTACATATATATTCATCATATCATTATTACCGTCAGTTGAACTAGCTAAATCTGCTGCCAGTATCATTATTCCGTCTGCTAATACTAATTTTGGATTGTTATTTTTAGCTTCACCATAGCCATCGCAATTGTCTCCATTTAAGCATTTGTAGTGTATATCAGCCGGGAAATCAGCAGGGTTATATTCTTTTATAATTTTCAAGTAAGGTTTTAAATAAGTGTCGGTAAAAATTTCAGTATGCTCATTTCCACCAATATTAAAATCCCAATATTTAAGCTCGCCATTGTGAACCTCTGAAAGCTTAATTGCCTGCTGCATTATGGAGTAGAATTTTTGTAATTTAGTAACTGTTTCACGTTTTTGATACTTACCAATCAGTGTTGGCATAGTCATTGCGGCAACCACACCTATTATACCTAATGTGATAAGAACTTCTGCTAATGTAAATCCTTTTTTCATAAATCCCTCATTATTGATAAATATATTACTTATTATACAACTATTTTCATCTTTTTGCAAGAGGGTTTTATTTTTGTATCTCAGAGGACTAAACGCGCGAGCCCC
>USGC01000243.1 GCA_900554095.1 uncultured bacterium | reverse complement strand
ATTGGGAATTTTATAGCAATGCTGGATTCCACAACAGTAAATCTTGCACTTTACCCGATGTCTGTAGATTTACACGTTACAATGAGTCAAATCCAGTGGGTAATGATAGCTTATATGCTTGTTCTTACGGTATTTTTACCCTTCTTTGGAAAATTAGGCGATATTTTTCCAAAAAACAAATTATACGCAACAGGTTTCTTAATCTTTGCTGTTGGCGCATTTTTAAATACAACAGCTCCGACCTTCGGGCTTCTTGTAACTTATCGCTGCATTGAAGCTCTTGGAGCGTCCATTATGCTTTCAAACGCACAGGCAATTATCGCAAGCATTTTCAAAAAAGAACGCCGCGGGAAAGCCTTAGGATTAAACGGCTGTATCGTCGCAATAGGCGGAATGAGCGGGCCTGCATTGGGCGGGATTTTAATAAATGCTTTCGGCTGGCATTCGGTATTTTACCCTTGTATTCCGGTTGCGCTTGCCGGGGCTTACTATTCCTGGCGAATGCTCCCACATTCTATATGCATTAAGCGCGAAAACTTTAAATTTGATTACAAAGGATTTTTGTATTTTACAATAAGCCTCTTTGCGCTTCTTCTTGCAATTTCAGAAGGGCATACCTGGGGGTGGAATTCAGTAAAAATAATAGCTTTAGGCGTTATTACATTAATTTTTGGAGCTTTATTTTACTTTAGAGACCACAAAATCAATTATCCGCTTATAAATTTTTCTCTATTTGCAATAAGGCCTTTTACATTCGGAAATCTTGCTGTAATGACGTCATACATGGCAATGTTTACAAACAGTATCCTGCTTCCGTTCTTTTTGCAAGAAATCTTGGAGTATAACCCTCTTATGACAGGGCTTTTGATATTGCCGTATTCGGTAACTCTGTCTGTGATTGCTCCGATAAGCGGAAGATTGTCAGGAAAATACGGCAGCAGGTATTTAACCCTTGCGGGGCCAATTGTATACATAATTGCGCTAATTCTGTTTACGATATACGATGAAAAAGTTCAAATGTGGCAAATCGTTGCGGCTTCGGGTATTATGGGAATTGGAAACGGGCTATTCCAATCGCCTTCAAACAATGCAATAATGACAAGTGTTAAAAAAGAAGAATTCGGGATTGCATCAGGAATTTTGGCACTTTCAAGAAACATGGGAAACATTCTCGGAGTTGCAGTTACAATCACGCTTTTTGAAACATTCAAAAACGCATACCTGGAAGCCGGAAAAGCTTATAATTCCGCATTTTTGACATCATATAGGCTAACAATGGGTGTTGGAATTCTTTTGGGTGCGGCGTGTTTTATTTTTGCATTCTTTGCATACAAAAAGCCGTCATGCAAGTAACTATCCCAATTCAATTAATTCCTTGCGTTTTAATTATATTACAAAAACTTAACTTGAAAAATTTTTATTATGGGAATAAAATATAAGTGTAAAAAATACACTAGCGCAAAATTTATTGTGCCTGGGTTTAAAATAAAAGTTACTCAAATATAAATGGCGGAAATTATGACAAATACAAATGAAAATATAAGAAATATCGCAATTATAGCGCACGTTGACCACGGCAAAACAACACTCGTTGACTGCTTGCTAAAACAAGCCGGAGTTTTTCGAGAAAATCAGCAGGTTCAAGAACGCGTGCTTGACAGCAATGACATAGAAAAAGAACGCGGCATTACAATACTTTCAAAGAATATCTCAATAAATTACAAAGGCACTAAAATCAATGTTGTAGACACTCCGGGCCACGCGGATTTTGGCGGAGAAGTTGAGCGTGTTTTAGGAATGGTAGACGGTGCGCTTTTAATCGTTGACGCAGCAGAAGGCCCTATGCCGCAAACAAGATTTGTACTTTCTAAAGCGCTTGAATTAGGTCTAAAAATCATCGTTGTAATTAACAAGATAGATAAGCCCGCTGGCGAGCCGCTCACTGCGCTTGATAAAGTTTTTGATCTCTTCACAGAACTCACTGACCGCGAAGATTTAATTGATTTTCCTTTCATTTTTGCAAGCAGCTTGAATGGCTTTGCAATAAAAGATCTTGAAGATGAAAGAAAAGATATGGTTCCGCTTTTGGACTGTATTCTCGAAAACATAGCACCCCCAACCGGTGATGCGTCAAAACCATTACAATTCCAAGCTACAACTTTAGACTACAACGAATATGTCGGAAGAATTGTTATCGGCCGCATAGTTAACGGCAAAATCCATTCTCAAGAACAGGTTTGTGTTATTCACGCGGACGGAAGCCAGGAACGCGGCAAAATTACAAAATTATTTGGGTTTAAGGATCTTGGACGTGTAGAAATAGAAGAAGCTTCAGCAGGTGATATTGTCGGAATTGCTGGATTTGCAGATATTCAAATAGGTGAATCCATTTGTAATCCTGATAACCCGCTTCCGCTGCCCTTAATCCACGTTGACGAGCCGACTTTGCAAATGAATTTTTCTGTTAATGACAGCCCGTTT
>USGC01000242.1 GCA_900554095.1 uncultured bacterium | reverse complement strand
ACGTTTTACCATAAATCTTTTGTCTGACGGCAAAATACGGCGTACTGCCGTGTCGCTTAACCCCGAGTTCTATTGCGGCAAGAGAATTTTCAATATTGTATTTTCCCTCAACATTTAATTCGTACTCTCTGTCTTTATAGATAAACTTTGAATAACCCGGTTTTTGTTCAAGAATTTCGACATCGTTTATTGAATACCAGATTTTTTCGCCGCCAAAATTTGCAAACTTTTTTAATCTTTCATTATCATTTGCAATCAAAGCGCCGATTTTGCGCTGGTATAGCGTTATTTCCGATTTAGCTTTTGCGATGTTGTCCAGACTGCCAAGACGACCAATGTGAGCGGATCCTGCATTTGTAATTATCGTATAATCAGGTTCTGAGTATTTTGAAAGAAGTTCAATCTCTCCAAGTCCCCGCATTCCCATTTCCACTACCAAAACCTCTGTATCACTGGGCATTGAAAGAATTGTTTGGCATAAGCCTATTTCATTATTATGATTAGAAAAAGTCTTGTGTGTTTTAAATTTCACACTCAAGACTGAATAAACCATTTCTTTGGTAGTTGTTTTGCCGGAGCTTCCTGTAATTCCGACAGTTACGGGATTAAACTTTCTGCGGGCATAATTTGCTATTGATAAATACGCGTTCAAAGTATTATCAACTTTTAAAATGTCTTGCGCATTCTCAATAATTTCCACATTTGTTGTAAAATAACCTGTAGCACCCGATTTCACAGCATCAGCCAAAAACTTTTCTCCATCAAAAGTCTCGCCTTTTAAAGGGAGGTAAATATCACCGGGTTTTATAGTTCTTGTATCGGTTGAGATTGGGTGTTCACCTTGCAAATCGTTTGATTTTAAAATTTTTGCGTTTGTACATTGCGCAATTTCTTCAACAGTAAATTTCATAATATATTTATGATATATCAAAAAAATAAACAGGCACCAAAAGTTAATAAATGTTAATACTACTTGACAGCGGGATTTGAGCAGATGATAATAATTATACGTGTATAGCATAGGTAACTCGTTAACAAAACCCCAAAGCCTTTGTGCTGTAAGGTTACGAAACCTCAAATGAAAGGACATAATCATGTACGCAATTGTAGAAACAGGCGGAAAACAGTATCAAGTAGAAGAAGGACGTTATGTTGACGTCGAATTGTTAAATCAAGAAAATGATTCAAAAGTAGTTTTTGACAAAATCGTTATGATAGTTAACGGTAAAAAATCTAAAGTAGGCCAGCCATACGTTACAGGGGCTTCTGCTGAAGGCGTTGTCGTAAAAGAAGACAAATCTAAAAAAATTATTGTTTTCAAACAAAGACCGAAAAAAGGTTACAGAAAAAAACAAGGCCACAGACAAGGCTTTACAAGAGTTATGATTAACAAAATCAGAACTTCAGCTTCTAAAAAAGCAGCAGAAACAACAGAAGAAGCATAGTTAACTAACAGATACAAATTAAATTAACAGGAGAAAATAAAATGGCACATAAGAAAGGTATGGGTTCCACCCGTAACGGACGCGACAGTGAAGCGAAGCGTTTAGGCGTAAAAAAATTCGGCGGCGAAACAGTTAAAGCCGGCAATATCCTTGTCCGCCAACGCGGAACTAAAATCCACCCGGGTAACAACGTTGGTATCGGTTCTGACGATACATTATTTGCGTTGATTGACGGCCAAGTGAAATTTGAACCACACAGACGCGACAGAAAACAAGTCAGCGTTTATGCGGCTCAATAAAAATCTGGGTATGTATGAAAAAGGTAAAAAAGAGACTTCATAGAAGTCTCTTTTATTATTATAATTTTAAAATTTTAGTACATGCCAACAGGATATGGGTAATCTTCCGGGATTGTCCAGTTGTTATGCTGAATCCAAGTTGAACAAAAAGCTCTAACGGATCCGGCACAATTAGTTTTTAAGGATTCTTCCGTGCCATCCCAATTATATTTCCAGGGTTCAAGCCCCTTGTTATAATTGTGGTGCCACTCTTCATTATTCGCAATTGGCATATAGTTAAATATAAACGAACAATAGCCGATTGTTTCATAATAAGTATTGTTATGAGCTTTCAGGCATTTTTTAAAATTTCCCGGGAAAAACATCAAGTCCCTGGTATTCTTGTTGTAGAAACCAAAAGAAGAACCGTTTGCAAGGTAATAAAACAGACCACCCCAGTGGAATCGCTCTGTTTTAATAATTTTTAAATTTTTGCCTATATATTTCATGAACCACTCATCCAGCACATCTATATCATAATTTCCAAGATTTTCACCAATTTCAAAATACCAGTCTTTTTTATCACCATACTCTGCTTCTGCAAGTTTTATTGCTTCATTGAATTGTGAATAAAATGCTTTTAAACGTGTTTCGACTACGTGATTTGTATATTTTTTAATCAATGTCGGCATTGTCAAGGCGGCAACAACACCAATAACGCCAAGGGTTATCAAAACTTCTGCCAAAGTAAATCCTTTAAGCGGAAAATTCCGTTGAGCCCCCCCCC
>USGC01000241.1 GCA_900554095.1 uncultured bacterium | reverse complement strand
GATTATTTAAATTCATGACGTCGTTTTTTCTTGATAAGTTCCACAAATCTACTGATTTTTCACGGAATGTCCCGCGGCTGTCAGTCTCTTTTAAAACAGCACTCACGCGCCATGTCCCAAACACGGCATGCGGCACTCTGTCAACAAGGGAAACCCCGGCTTTTAATATTGTATCAGCCATAACCATACTACTATTTAACCCTGATTTTGACGGCAAAATCAGAGATAATGTAATTAATGATGTTGCTAATATTATTTTCTTAGAAATTTTCATACACTTTATATTAATAATATAATAAAGACTTGCAAAATCGCAAGTCTTTACCTATATAATTTGCATTTTTTATATTTTTACACAGCTGCCATTTTAGATTGAAGAGTTTGAGCGCTTTCTTCATAGCCGGCTCTGCCCATAAGAGCGTAAGTGTAATTTTTAGCCTGCTCAACACCCGGCTGATTGAATGTATTTATGTTATAAAGTTCACCTGCAATTGCAGTTTGCACTTCTAACATGTAAAGCAATTGTGCTACGTTATAACCGTCAACTTTTTCTAATGAAATTGTAATTGTCGGTCTGTTGTAATCTGACAATGCAACACGAGTTGAATCAGCTTCTGCATTAATCAATTGGTTAATTGTTTTACCGCCAAGATAGCCGATGCCCGTGTATTCAAAGATTTTCGGAATTTCTAATGTATGATCAAAGTTTTCAACACGGATAAAGTTGATTACCTTGTCATTTGGACCTTCGTTGTAAAGCTGAATTTGAGAGTGCTGATCTGTTGCACCAAGAGCTTTGATAGGAGTAGGGCCAATGTGAACATCGTTTCCGTCTTTGTCTTTATTTTTACCAAGTGATTCAGCCCAAAGTTGAACGTACCAGTCTGAAACGTATTTTAAGCGGCTTGAGTAAGGCATCATAACTGATAAGTTTTTGCCTTTTTCAGTATCCATTAAATAATGAATTAGAGCATTTTGAGCCGCGATATTTTCATGGATATCGGTATTTTTCAAAGCTAAATCCATGTCTTTAATACCGTTAATCATTTCATCAATATCGAGCCCAACAAGTGCAAAAGGCAAAAGTCCTACTGCTGAAAATACAGAAAATCTTCCGCCGACATCGTCAGGCACAACAAAAGTTTTATAACCTTCCTGTTCAGAGATTTGCCTTAAAATACCAGTTTTTTTATCAGTAGTAGCAACGATATTGTTTCTGTAATCAGCTCCGAGTTCTTTTTCCAATCTGTCTTTAACAATCATAAACTGAGACATTGTTTCAGCTGTTGAACCTGATTTTGTAATTACATTAACTAAAGTTTTTTTCAAATCAAGAACTTCTAAAAGACCTGTAATAGAATCAGGATCGATATTATCAAGGAAAAATATTCTTGGCATATTATTACGTTGTTCATTAGAGAGCAAATTCCAATATGGTTTTAATAAAGCTTCAGTAACAGCAATACCGCCGAGCGCTGACCCGCCGATACCAAGAACAAGAATATTTTCAAATTTACCTTTCATTTGGGACGCAAATTCTTTTACATACCAGAGAGTTTCTTCATTGTAACCCAAGTTCATCCATTGAAGCCATTGACCATTTTTGTCTTTTCTTTTATTTAAATCGGCAATAATTTCAGCAATTTTACTTTTGTAATTGTTAAATTCAGCTTCAATATTTAACCCGTTTTCAGCTCCAATGACTTGAGCGTCTGCATTTTTGTAGTTTAATTTAATCATTTTTAACCCTTAAAATACCCTTTCTCTTTATATAAACTAGTACACCATAATTTCAATATTCGGCTTGCAAGGGCGCCATGCCCCCTCTGATTAATCGTTCTTGATGTAATAATTATATACGCTAAAGGTACAAATACAAGTAAATAAAGGATTAATTAATAATTGTTTACCAAGGTAAATGAGAAAATTCTAATAACTAACCTGAAAAGGGTAATCATCCGGAATTGTCCAATTGTGATATTGAATTAGGGCCGTACAAAATTTCCCGCTAGATTGCCCGCAAGCTGATTTTAAGCCATCAAGCGTCCCGTCCCACTGGTATTTCCAAGGTTCGACGCCTTTGTTATAATGGAATTGCCAACCTTCATTATTACTAGTTGGATAAAAATTAAACGCAAAAGCACAACGTCCAAGGGGATAGGGATGTCTTTTCAGGCACTTATCAGGATTACCCGGAAAGAAAATCCAATCCCGAATAGTTCCCTGAATAAACCCGAAAGCGCTTCCGTTTGCTAAATAATAAAGATTTCCGCCTGAATTCCAACCACTAATTGCAGGAATATTTAGCTCTTTTTTAACTATTTTCATGTGCTTACCGACATATTTTTGAAACCACTCATCACGAGATAAATAAGCTGTTTGAATGTTATCCGACGTATTATCAGGGGCACCATTAGCCCATTCTTTTTTATCACCATATTCGGCTTCAGAAAGACGTATTGCTTCATTAACCTGAGAATAGAAAACCTTTAATCTTGTTTCAACTACATGATTTGTGTATTT
>USGC01000240.1 GCA_900554095.1 uncultured bacterium | reverse complement strand
CCCCCCCATCTTGGAGTACGAGTTTTTCTAGAATATAGCTTTCGCTTGTAATGAAGTTATCAAGTAAAAGCCCGGCTTCATCTTTAGACAAATCTGTAATTTTTACCATTTCATACCCATCTTTTATCATAACAAGAGCAAGCCCAGTGCCTAGGTTTTTTTTGTCCTGTCCCATTGCTTCAACAGTCTTTGCGATATCAATGTCAGGAATTTTTACTTTTAAAACAGGTTCCAGCACTTTTTCTCTTATATACTTTTCATTTTCTTTGCTTAAAAGTCCTCTTTTCATTGCTTCTTTATTTGCAATAATCATTCCGACAACAACCGCTTGTCCGTGTGATATCGCAAAATCAGTAGAGCTTTCAATAGCATGGCCGAAACAATGTCCATAATTTAACATATTTCTTTTACCGGTATCAAACTCATCATCTTCAATGTATGATTTTTTTATTTTCAGACAATTTTGTGTTCTTTCAAGTAAGACTTGCGGATTTAGCTTATCAATACTTTCAAGCGAATTTATAAATACTTTTGTGTCAAGTTCACCGTTCATCAAATGAAGTTTTGCCATTTCCCCGACACCTGAGTAGAAATCTTCTTTAGTAAGTGTTTTTAAAAAGTCTGGATAGATATGAATTTGAGATGGCGGATAAAATGTGCCAATTAGATTTTTATAATGATTAAAATTCAAAGATGTTTTGGCCCCGATACAACTGTCTACTTGAGCCAAAAGCGTTGTTGGAATAAAAATCCAATTTACACCGCGATAGAGCGACGATGCTACAAAGCCTGTTATATCCTGTGTAATCCCGCCGCCGATTGAGATTAAATTCAAATTTTTGCGAGGTGCGAATTTCATAATTTTATCATAAAGTTCGCAAACCGTGTTAATATTTTTAACATCTTCGCTTATAGGTAAAATTATAACCCGTTCTTGTGGCAGAGAATGCAGGGCGTTATTTTTATGTGCTTGCCATACATTTTCATCAACAACAAAAACAGAATTTTCTTTTGTGGATAACGCTTGTATGAAATCAGAATTGTTCTCAAAGAAAACATCATAATTTTTTATATTAGACTTGATTGTCAACTTGTCTATGTACATGAAAATCCTCCGTCAGCAAAAATTGTTTGTCCGGTTATGAATGAATTTTTTTCGCTAGCTAAAAAGTAAACAAATTCTGCAATCTCAATTGGTTCTGCCATACGCTTTATCGGAAGTGCATCTGATAAAGCTTTAATTTGTTCGGGCGTGTTATTTTGTGAAGTCATTTCTGTATTAACAAAACCAGGTGCAACAGCATTAACAAGCACATTGTATTTGGAAAGTTCTACGGCCGCTGCGGTTGTCAAACCTTTTACGCCGGCTTTTGCTATGGAATACATAATTCTTCTCTCTTTGGAAAACTCACACCATATGGAGGCAAAATTTACGATTCTGCCATATTTGTTTGCTTTCATCTGGGGTGAAAGATATTTAATCAAAAGTGTCTGGGATAACAAATTGACCTGAACCATTTCTTGTAATTTTTCTTCAGTCATTTCATCAATTGAGGCCAAGTCATTAATACCTGCACAATTAATTAGAATATCAACACCTTCTATTTTATTTGCGTAATTTTTAATACTTTCATTTGAAGATAGATTTAGTTCATTCCTTGTTGGGGAATAAACATAAATTCCTCTATCTTCAAATAAAGTTTTAATAGCTTTACCTATACCTCGCGAAGCTCCGGTAATTAAAGCTTTATGCATAAACACCGCCAGCTTCTTCGATTAATTTTTTGTATCTTGCTTCAAGCATTTGTAATCTTTGGGCATCTTCTTGGAAGATCATACCGTAGAATTCGCGTTTATTTTTCAACCACATCAACTCAAAACCAACTGCTTTTAAAATACCTTTGTCAGCATGAGGGTCTTGAAGTGCTTTTTGTGCATCAAAAATAATTTTTCTTGTTTCAAAACGTGTTAATGATTTAGGCGGCAAGTTTTTGAAGAACGGAAGTGAATGTGCTGAAACACCGCCTCCAATAACCATATCTTTGTTTAATTTTAACATTTCAGAAGATATTACACTTGCGATATTGAAAATTTGATCAGAATTGATATCTTCCCTTGTTAAACCCATTGAACCCGTCATATCTACACGGCCAAGAACAACACCATCTATTTCGGCAAAATAAGGCGATGCAACTATATCTTTTAAATTTGCATATCCGGTGATGGTTTCAAGGTTGATTAAAAATTTAATATCTTTTCTTTCTTCTTCAGGGAAAACAAACTTAGTTGCCTGAACGTATTTTTTCATAGCATAAGCGGTTTCAATCATAGGAGCAACTATTGTACTTACACCAATTGTTCTAGCGTCGTACATGTCTTTAATAGCTTCACAGCCGCCGATTTTTATAGTCAAATCAAGCCCTGCTTTTGTAACAACTTCTTTTAATCTTAAAGCTTCTTCTAACCTTGTGCCTTCAGCTTCAAATTCAGCTTTTATTCCGAGTACATGGTGATTTTCTTTTAAGTCAATTAAAGTTTCTACCATCTTTTTTTCTAATT
>USGC01000239.1 GCA_900554095.1 uncultured bacterium | reverse complement strand
GTTGGGAGATTTAACTCACGGTGATTACGCAAAAATGATTGAAACAATTAAGCAGAAGCGTTCTGAAATGTTCAAAAACTAAAAAGACGCCGAAATTTCGGCGTCATACGATACATTACTATTTATAAATTAGACTTCGGTTTCTGTGTAATTAAACATGTTATGAACAAACCCTGCTGCAAATCCAAGCGCTCCGCCTGCCGTAATTAGCGGTAATGCAAGGCGTTTTTCTTTCAAAGTTTTGTGGCAGGATTTAACAATATCGTCAGCAATCACCCGGCTTTTTCTGTTAACTTCTTTAACTAATCTTTTAAATTCAGCGCCGTCTTGTTTGCCGAGTTTTTCGATTGTTGCTTCAACGTTTTTAAAGGAGAAGACGTCTTTTTTTTCGGAAATGCTTCTTATATATTTGTCGTTGAAGAAGTTTAGTCTTTTTTGGAAAGCATTTTGGTCAAGGCCTTTTTCGTCCTTAAAGATTTCTGAAAGGTTTTTGCCTAAATTTTCAATGCCTTCGTCGATGGTTTCGTGAACATCTTTTGTACGTTTTTCCATTGCCGCGGAATATGATTGCTTGATTTTGCCGCTGAAAGTTTTCAGTTTTTCGTCAAAAGTTTCTTGGTTGAACCCGTCTTTGAAAGTAGCTGTCAAATCCTTTTCAAAGGCAGTTAAAGATTCTCTAATAGGATCTTTGACATCGGCATTTCTGTAATCAATCATTTTGACAAAAGTATCTTGAGCCGGCGTTCTTTCACTGAGGGCTCTTAATTCTTCTGCTTTTTGGGCGTTAGCGTCTTTACGGCTTGAATTGATAATTGCACGATAATTAATATTTTTCTTTTCATCCTCGTTGAGGCCGATAAGATACTTAGACGCATAACCTGCCGCTGCACCGATAGCTGTTGCTTTTACAATTGTTGACAGCGGACTTCTTTCTTCATTTTGTTTTACTGCACTTACATACATAGTTAATAAACCTTTACTTAACTAACATCCTGTAATATTTTATACTCCACACGTCAGGAGTTTTTCATCCTAACCTATAAAATATATAGCAGATTTACACTTAAATATTTCAAGCAAATGCAAAAAACATTTGACTAAAACTGAGTAATTAAATCCTTTGGCATTCTATCACAGAGTTATTTCTTTGTCAATACCTTTATAAAGTTTAGTAACAACATGATGAATACAATGGCTAAAATATAAACAAAATAGTGCTTAATCGTGCTTTCGCCCATCAGAAGCGACGCGATTGCGCCCGCTAAAATAGCAACTGATGTGAGAATTGTAACGGTCTTCTTTTGCGAAAATCCTGCGTGTAAAAGTTTATGGTGAATGTGCTCCGCATCGGCTACAAAAGGCGATTGACCTTTTAGAATTCTTCTAAAGCTTGAATAAGTGATATCCATAATCGGCACGGCAAGAACCACGAAAGGCAGCAGAATAGCAAGCGTTGCCGCCTTCATAACCCCTGTAATCGAAATCGCTGCAAGGAGAAATCCAGAAAACAATGCTCCTGAATCGCCCATAAATATTTTTGCAGGGTTAAAGTTGTATGTCAAAAACGCAAGCATTGCGCCTGCTAAGATGAAACCTATCAATGCAATTATCGGATTTGACGGGGTCATTGCAAGTGCAATTATGGCTAAAGTGATTGAATTCACTGTAATTACAGAACCAGCCAGCCCGTCAACTCCGTCTATAAAGTTTACAGCATTGCAAATTCCGACAATCCAAAGCATTGTTATCGGATAAGAAAGCCAAAAACTCAGTTCAATTCCGCCAAAAAACGGGATTGTATTAATTTGTACGCCCAAAAGATACACAATCGTAGCAATTGAAAGCTGCAAAAACAGCTTAAACTTCGCATTCAGATTATAAATATCGTCAATAAGCCCAAGTAAAAACATTAAAGAACTGCCGAGAAGAATACCTGATAAGAGGCTTCCAGAAGGGTAATAGCTCAAAAACACGAGCGACAAAAATGTCAGCATTGTACTCAGCCAGATTGCAACTCCGCCAAGGCGCGACACAGGTATTTTGTGAATTTTTCTTTCATTAGGCAGGTCAACCAGGCCTTCTTTTTTTGAAAAACTTATTACCAATGGCACCAGGAATACCCCGAAAATATAAGCCATTACTGTTCCAATAATGTGTGCGTGTGTTAATTTTATAATCATCTTTATTCTCTTTTTTATTCAACATACAGCGGATATTTTTTACATAATTTGAGAGAACGTTCTTTCAAATTATTTAATCCCATTTCATTATCTGACGAATATATTGCAGATGCAATAATTTTTGCAACTTCTACCATGTCGTCTTCTTTGAAGCCTCTTGTTGTAACTGCCGGGGTACCAAGTCTTATTCCGCTTGTAACGAAAGGACTTTGAGGGTCATTAGGCACCGTGTTTTTGTTTGCGGTAATCCCGACACGTTCAAGCACATTAGCCATATCTTTCCCGGTTTTGCCGGTTTTCCTTAAATCAAGTGTCATCAAATGGTTTTCGGTCATGCCGCCAACGATTGACATTCCTTCCACCGATCCCGGCTCGGTAGGTGCTGCAATAGCCACCGG
>USGC01000238.1 GCA_900554095.1 uncultured bacterium | reverse complement strand
GGGGGGGCTAAACATCTTAAATTAAAAGCTTTTACTTTGGCAGAAGTTCTGATTACCCTTGGTATTATTGGCGTGGTTGCAGCAATGACACTACCCGCTTTGATTAACAACAAACAGAACAAAGAATTAGAAGTTCTTTTAATCAAAAATTATTCAATCCTACAACAAGCTCTCTTAACTATTTATAATGAAGAATGTCAGCCTATTACCGCTAAAAATTATAATAGGGAACAGGTAGGATCACTTCTTAGAAAAAATATTAAAGATTTATCCTATTGCAACAATTGTGGCGCGGCTTTTGAAGATAACGGCAATAATTCATCTGTTTATACCATAAACGGTTATCGTACGCTGCATGGCACCAAATTGCACGCGAATTATTTTGATGATTTGATTCTTGAATTTAAAGATGGCAGAAGGCTTTTTATTGAAAGACCTACTCAATCATCGACTTATGATGAATTTGATAACTTCTGGATGACAATAGATATTAATGGTTACAAAAAGAAACCAAACCGTTTGGGAATAGATTTTTTCACTTTTATGGTTATGCCTAACGGAAAATTGTTACCTATGGGAAGTGAGGAAACAAGATTTAGCGAAGAAGAGTATTGTTCTGTAAATTCGACAAGTAACATAAATGGTATTGGCTGTACTTACAAAGCTCTTAGTGAAAAAGATTATTTTAAAAACCTTCCTAAATAGTTTTTGTTTATAGTATAATAAAGATGTATGAAAGCCGAAATTAAATATTATGCTAAAGAACTATTAAATATTGCTCTGCCTATAATTATGGGAAACCTGGGGTTCATCCTTATTGGGGCAGGCGATGTTTTGATTGCGGCAAAACATTCTACCGATACTTTGGCCGCAATAAGCATTGCTAATGCTATTATTAGTGTAATTCTGACTTTCGGCATTGGTTTGATTGCAAGCGTTTCGCCAATCCTGTCGAACATCAGGGGAGAAAGAAAATCCGCGAAAAAATATTTCTTTCCAACAATAAGATTTTCTATGATACTCGCAGTTATTACTATGTTTGCAATCCTTGTAACTATACCTGTGATTGATTACCTGCATTTTGAAGACAAGCTTGTGCCGCATATTAAAGAATATATGTTTATTACCGCGTTTTCAACTTTCGGAGTATATCTTCAAAGCTGCCTGAAAGAGTTTCTGCAAGCTTTTGAAATTGTTTTTATACCTAATTTAGTAAACGTATTTGGTGTATTTTTGAACGTTGGTTTAAATATAATATTTGTATTCGGGTTTGGGCCAATACCTTCAATGGGTGTGATCGGGCTTGCTATTGCTAGTTTAATCAGCCGTTATGTCATGGGATTTTTAATGCTCGGATACTGTTATGCCATAATGAAGCTTAGAAACTTTCACAACACGGGCTATTACAAAAGCCTTCTAAAAATCGGACTTCCGATATCTTTAGCAATACTTGTTGAGTTTGTAGCGTTTAACAGTATTGCGATATTTATGGGCAGAGTTTCGGGCGTGTACGCAGCAGCGCAAAACCTTGTATGCACATTAACAACCGTATCATTTATGGTACCATTAGCAATTTCAAACGCGATTGCTGTTAAGGTCGGTTTCGCAAACGGAGCTGACAATATAAAAGATGTAAAAAGATATTCTTTTATTGGCACCGCTATGGCTGTTGGGTTTATGATGTGCAGTTCGATTGTATTTTCAAGTTTTCCGCAGTTTCTGGTCGGTATTTTTACAAAAGACGCGGCTTTAATTAAAATCTGTATACCTGTATTGTATATATTATCAGTCTTTCAAGTTTTTGACGGGCTGCAAGTCGCTTTGTCAGGGATTTTCAAAGGCTTAAAAAATACTAAAGTCGTTTTATTTGCTAACTTTTTGGCATATTGGCTTGTATCAATTCCATTAGGATATTATCTTGCATTTAAGGCAAAATTAATGCTGACAGGTTTCTGGTACGGACTTGCGCTGGCCGCAATTTTCCTATGCATAATCATGGTATCAATTCTTTTAAGAGATATTAAACGGCTTACTATAAAATGTTCAGCCGCAGAAATTGCCCCAAAATGCAATTAAAATATAGCAAAAAAAATCTTTTTATGTTACTATTGCCATGAATGGAGGAAATACACATGCAAATAGAAGAAAGAACATTTATAGCCGTAAAACCTGACGGTGTAAAAAGAGGTTTAGTCGGAGAGATTATCAAAAGATTTGAACAAAAAGGTTTTAAGCTAATCGGTTTAAAAATGCTTGATGTAACTCCAGAAATGGCCGAAAAACACTATGGCGAACACAAAGGCAAACCGTTTTATGAAAGATTAATCGAATACATTCAAAGCGGGCCGATTGTTGCTATGGTTTGGAAAGGTTACGATGTAATCCACGGTTCAAGAATGATTATGGGTGCAACAAAGCCTAACGAAGCTCAAGCCGGTACAATTCGCGCAGACTTTGCTCTTGTTAAAGAATACAACGTAGTCCACGGTTCTGACAGCCCTGAAAGCGCTGAAAGAGAAATTGCCATATACTTCAAAGAAGACGAACTTTGCGATGAATACGATAACATGGCAGAAATAGTTA
>USGC01000237.1 GCA_900554095.1 uncultured bacterium | reverse complement strand
ACTTCATTTTTGTGTTTTGAGCTTTTTGAGACAGCCCAGCCAGACGCGTCCATTGGCACTATACTTCCATTAGTTCCTTTCGGAAACTGAGCTATATCCCAGTCAAAGCCTGCGACTTCACGGTATTTGGGCACAAGCCATCTTCCTGATAAATGCATTGCAAGCTTTTGCTGCAAAAACATTTGTGCCATTGTTGCACTTGCGCTTTCTCGTTTTTGAGGTGCGACATGGTATTTATTCCTTAAATCTGCGTAAAAATTAATTGCTTTTTGGCTTTCTGCTGTGTTAATGATTTGGGTCTCTGTGTCGTCGGAGAGTATACCGCCGCCTTCGCTCATAAGGTAGGGCAAAAAGTACAGCACATCTTTTTCAAAGCTTATTCCAAAGACGTCAGGTCGGTGCGTTAATTTTAGTGCTGTTTCTAAAAAATCATCTAATGTCCAGTCTTTTTGCGGATAGTTTACATGGTATTTGTCAAAAAGATTTTTATTGTAATAGATTACGAGGTTTGAAACATCCCGCGGCACGGCATACAATTTCCCCTTGAAACTTAAAGCGTCAAGGGATTTTTCGTAAAACCCGTCTGTGCTGATTTTTTCAGGCGTAATCTCGTCAAGCATTCCTGCATTTGCGTATATCGGCAGGTAAAGATTATTTATGAATATAACGTCAGGTGCTGTGTTGGATGCAAAAAGCAAGTGTATTTTCTGAAAATAATTCTGCGGAATATGCAGAAAATCAATTTTTATATCCGGATTGGATTTTTCAAAATCGTTTAGGATAGGTTTTAATATATCAATTTCTGATTTTGACCCCCAGCTTGCGAATTGAATTATGGTATCTTGGCTTTTTTGTGTGCAGCCGCTCAGAAAAATCATTGTTGATATTATTGTGCACATTAATATTTTGACTGCACTTTTCACTGCTCTTTTCCTGTTTTAATATTTTCTATAATTCTATTAATACACCCATTTGGTTTTTGCTGACTTCAACTAATGATTTGAAATTACCTGCTTTAACCATATATACATTAGGGTTGTCCATTCTTACTTGTAATGGTTTGTCAATGTTTCTGTCGAATTTTTTGAGGACAAAAACTTCTTCATTAATGCGTCCGATTAAAGCCGAAATTCCATCTAAACTTACCAGGTAAAATCCGCGGTCGTTATCAATGTTGTAGCCTGATTTTACTATTAAGCCGTTAAGGTAGTCTTCTTTTGTTTCATTTCTTAAATGTGAAATCGGGTTTGTAACTGCTCTGTGAGAAGGCTGAAAATTTGAAGCCGGACGGATTTGGGCTAAGGTGTCCGCAACTTTGTCTGATAACGGGCTTGTTACTTTTGAAATATCATTGTCGCCGATAATGTTAAAG
The DNA here is from genome assembly GCA_900554095.1 of uncultured bacterium. Lineage (GTDB taxonomy): Bacteria > Cyanobacteriota > Vampirovibrionia > Gastranaerophilales > Gastranaerophilaceae > Scatenecus. The sequence continues at coordinate 1,224 of USGC01000237.1, read as the reverse complement.
TATTCATCGACTGTTATCATTTCATAATCATTGGCAGGCTTTGATTCTTTTTTCTTGCCCAAAAGTTTGTCGCTCTTTGCAATCAAATCTGAAACAGACAGATTGCCGTTTTTGAACGCTCTTGGGTTAGTATGGAGCTGTGAAAAGCCCAATTCAACGTGTTTGCCTTCTTTGGGCAGCTCTAATTGTACGCGTCTATGTTTAACTTTTTTATTGCGGCTTGTTTCTTCCAACGCCATTTTTTGTTCAAACGCTTTTAATTTTATTGTTTTGGTTAATTGTTTTTGAATTGTATTTTCTTCTTCTTGAACTTGTGGTTCTTTTGCCAAAAGTTCGCTATCTGAAAGTTGAATTTCTTGCTCAAGAGGTGTTTTTTCAACGCTTGGAGATGTGTTATAGATTTGTTCAAGTTTTTGCGGTGTTGAAACTTCTTCGTTCATAATTTTTGCCTCTGATTTTACGCTTGGCTTAGCCTGAGCGCTTTTTTGTACTTTAGGGGCAATGAAATTGTATTTTGTTTCTTTTGGTTTTGCTTTTTTGTTTTCACCTGATTCATCGCGGTATTGCTGGTATTTTTCCTGCCAGCTTAGGCTTTCGTTGTTAATAATGTTATCATATGAAGGTGTTTCTATCGGTTTTTTGGATAGATTATCTGCAAATGATTTTTTCAAAATGTTTGACTTAATGACTGACGCTTTGATTACTTTGAAAAGGGTTATCAGGCATATTAACGGTATTAAAACGATTGCTATTGTTAACGGCATGTTATCAGGCATCCTTTGCTGTATAGTATTTTTGATTTTTGTAATGTAGTTGGTGCGGTTAATCGGTTTTGGGGTTTTAATATCTTTTTGTACCGGAATTGCAATAGGTTTTGCCGGCTCTGATTGGATTGTTTGTGCGGATTTCGCTGGTGGAGCCGGTGGTACTATATTTTTAATTTCTTTATCTACAGCTTGTTTTTCTTTAATTTGCTGCTTTTCAACTTTTTTAACTTCTTCTTTTTTTACTGTTTCTTGAAGTTTTTTATTTACTGCATTAATTACGTTTTGTTTCTTTTCGGCAACTTGTTTTCCAGCAGGTTTCGGGGTTGGAGCTGCGGTCGGTTTAACAGCGGGTTGGGCCTTTTGCATTTCTTTGACTTTTTCCGCAGGTGAAACTGTTGGTTGAATTTCCGGCAGTTTAAAAACAGATGCTGAAGGCGTTGGGGCTTTTGCTGTCTGT
>USGC01000236.1 GCA_900554095.1 uncultured bacterium | reverse complement strand
GGGTTGTTCAGGCTGAGTCTGCAAAGGAGTCAGAATTATTTCAATCCTGACATTGTAGTCTGAAGATACAATTTCGTCTTGGGAGATTTCTTTATTCTGAGGGATATACCCTTCTGCATTGATTTCCAGTGAAAAATCTTTAACGTTGACATCCGAAAATACAATTACGCCATCAGAACCTGTTCGTCCGCTCAGACCGCCACCGGCCACAGATGCATTTTCAACCAAGTTACCCGAGGTGTCACTGACTGTCATTTCAAGACGAAATACGTTCTTATCATCATTTTCGGTCTTACAACCGACGGCAAGACCAACAGATAACAGCATTATTGCAATGAAAATCAGGTAAAATTTTCTTACTTTGTACATACTTTTTAAAAATTATCCCTTTATTTACAACCGTATAATATTTACTTTAAATTTTGCCTTATATTCGGGGATATTCAGTCAATTCAATCTAACAATTCAACGTATTTACAATAAATGCATACCTTTGCTGAATAGATTTTTGAATATGTAAACTTATATCACTTAGATTATTTTAGCATACAATTTGACTTTTTGCAATAGAAATCGTCAAAAAATTTTTAGTCAATTATTGTATGCTTTTACTGCAAATTTTTAACAAAACTGACCTTTCAAAGAATGGAAAACTGGAATAGCATACATAAAAAATGAGCCCAGTGCAGACAACTGCACTGGGCTCATTTATGTTAATTCAGCCATATATAGGGGGCAATTAAATTTTAATCAAAACATTATTTTGATGTTATATTTGCATAAATTTCAAATAGTTGCGGCATATATAGGCGTCAATTAGATTTTTGCTTAACTTATATATTCCCAAATACCAGGTCTTGTTCGGAATTGATTTATTAGCAGACAATACCAGTCATTGCTTTCGAAATCAACTAAAATCACATGAAAAAAGGTAAGACTTACTGACAACTTGCAGGCCACACAAAACAGTCTGAAAACACAGTCTTAAAAAAGGAAAACTGACTTATGGGGCTGTAGTTTGTGCGCTTAGTATAATACAAGTGGTGGCTTTCAGCTGATTTTGCGGCTAGCGCCGCAAAATCACCCTCGCGCTGTCGCGCTCGGGCACCAACCAAGCGCACACACAACCTCATAACCGACTTACCCCTACACATACCAGAAAAAGTCAAAAATTTGGCAGTTAGACGTGAGCTTGTCTTTGACGAGTGCGGCGGCGCTACGCGCCGCCGCAGACAAGCTCACGCCTTTTTAATTGACCGACTAACCAAACTCATCAAGAAAAGAGAAAACGAAAGCGCGGCGAAAACGGGCTTTGCGCTGACCCGCTTGCAAAACCGCTGCCTTATCTTTCGCCGCGCGCCCGTACCGTTTTATTGTTTGTCCCTCTTTTCCCTTTCTTCCCTCTCCGTGAGTTTTTCCTTTTCCGGGAGGCCATTGTTGCACAGTTCCTCGCGCATGTCAACGGCCGCAAAATCGTCGCTTAAAATTCGTACAAACGTTCGTTTGTTGTTTCTGCGAGGGTTTTCTCGTAAGACAAGTCTTTCGTCCGTTACAGGGCCGTTTAAAGCCCTCTGTACGCAACGATTTTGGCTTTCTCCCGTTGACTTGCGCAAATTGAGTTGTATCTGACTTCATTTTCACCGTCCCGTGCTCCCTCTGCCTCTTGCCCGTAAAAGGCAAAATTTATCTCACGGAGGCTTCTCAAATGAAAATGCTCGTTACAAAACTTTCTAAAGGCAAATATGCAAATGAAGGACAACTCTTTTCTGAACCCATCTCTGATTCCAATGTAAAACTTATGGGTGAAATGATTGCTCTGCAAGCTCTTCGCAATGTTATGCCGTATGACTTTGAAGTGGTAAGCAAGTTATACAATGGCTTAGTAAAAGACTTGAACAGAATTAAAAACATTGATTACACCATTACGGACGGATATGATTACGCTCAGCTTGCCATATGCTTTTTATATCAGTTCAAGGGAATGTTTGTAAGCGATATATACGGCAAAGACAAGTCAGGCAAATACATAACGATAAAAACCGCCTGCTACCGCGCCGTGGACAAGGAATTACTCCACTTCCGCAGAAAAATTGCCCACAACAGGCAAATAGACTTTGGGCATATTAAGCGTGACATAGCAGATCCGCGCGACTGTTTTGCAGATAAAAATGAAGATTATGCAAAGGCCGACGCCCTTATTGAAAAACTGCACCTCACCGAACCTGAAATTCAGACAATTAACTGTTATATGAACGGTATGAAGCAGTCAGAAGCCGCCAAAGAACTCGGCATTACGATATACGGCGTAAAATACAGAAAACTGCGCATAAGACAGAAATATAATGCTTATGAGAAAACTTTATTGACCACTTAACTTTGCGATTTCCGAATTCATAACCATAAAACTTTATATCCTATAACCGCACCTTTCACATTACTTTAAGGTGCGGTTTGTTTCGGTTTAGGTAACAAAAGTTGCTAAACTGTCAACATCAGTTGCGGTTTTGGGTACATAAATGCGCTATTATTTTCGCAAAAATTAGTGTAACATTGAATTGCTAGCGGGCGGGACGATACCCGCCATTCGATAAACAATTTAATTTAAGGAGC
>USGC01000235.1 GCA_900554095.1 uncultured bacterium | reverse complement strand
GGTTCGTTTCTTTTCTTTTTGCTAGCAACAAAAAGAAAAGAAATGAACACAACCGACCCTCTTTAGAGGGACAAAAGAGAAGAAAGACTGCTCCCTCTTCCATAAATAGGAGAGGGGATATTTACAAAGTGCCAGTAATCGATTTAATATTATATTCTAATAATATTATTTATGTATCAATCAATAACAATTTCTTTTTCTTCGCGGTATGTTACGTAGCCTAAGTTCGCTTTTGGTGGTTTTCTTAAGTATTTTCTCTTTGTATAAATTACGCCGACTTTGGAGGTTTTTGATACGGTGGAATGCTCTTTGGCTAATTTTGCACAAGCCAAAATCATTTCATCTGTCGGATTATCAGACTTTAACAGCACGTGTGAACCAGCGCAGTCTTTGACGTGAAACCAAATATCTTCATCTTTCGCAAGTTTCGAGACTATATAATCGTTTTGTCTATTGTTTTTTCCGATGTAAATTCCGGCACCTTGCAGCTGTATCATCAGCGGCTCGGATTTTAAAACCTTTTGAGAAGCTTTCTTTTCTGTTACTTCTGAGCTTATTTCTATTAATTCTTGAATTTTTTCAGCGGATTCTATCGAGTATAAAACTTGCTCTAAATAATCTTTAGTCTGTTTTAAATTGCGGCTTAATTCTTTTAATTTTTCACATTGGGTTTTGGATTTTGTGTACTGTTTGTAAAACTTGTTGGCATTTTCTTTTAGTGTTTTCGTCTCATCAATAGAAATCGTTATGTCTCTGTCGTTTTCGTAATCATAAACGGAAATATTTTTTGAAAAGTCTTTGCTGTTGTATAGGTTTGCCATTATTAAATCCCCGTATAAACGGTATTTGTCAGCATCTTTGCTACTCTTAATCTGAAAAAGCATTTTATCCAAGGATGATTTAGTTTTCTTTAAACGACCTTTTACAATGCTTGCAAGATGAGATTTAAGATTTTTGAACATCTCTTTTTCTTGATAATATGTGTAATAATTGTCAATCATTGAGTTTACAGCTTCCTGCCTCAGGGGCTCACCGAGCAGTTCTGAAAAAAGAGAAAAGGACTTATAATCTTTCGAAATAGCAGGCGAAATATTTTTTAAGCTTATATAATTTTTTAAATTTTCAAGCGGCTGATTTTTAACCTGCTCCGCAAATGCGTTGGAAAACCAATAGAAATCTGAGTTTAAGGTTTCGTAATTAATTGCGCCGTTATAAGTTAAAATATCCAATTTTTTCTGCTTTGGCGGGTAAATGTAAGGAAGAGTTCCAGCCATTTCGCGCTCGCGGCTTTTTTCAGCCCCAACGTTGTGCGCACAGCCCAAAATTATATTCGTATCATAGCTGTATAAAACGACGTTTGAGTGTTTTCCCATCAACTCTACTGCCAGACACAAATATATCTTTTCCGATAACTCATTGTAAGTTTCTATATAAAATTCCAAAATCCTCTCGTATTCAGGCTGGTTAACTTTAGAAATTTTTGCATTTTCAAGGTATTTCCTAAGCTGCATACAAAACATGGGCGGCTTTTGCGGAATTTCAATAAGCCGCCGTGTCTCGTTGTCTTTGCTCATAAAACAAACATGGTAATATTGCGGATTGATGTTTATATATAACTTTCGTGTTTCGCCTGACGAGCGCAAAGTTAAAACAAAATCTCGTCTTGTCGGCTGCTGAATTTTTTGAATTCTCGCGCCTTCCAGAAAGTTTTTGTTTTCTTTAATCCACGCTTTTAATGTCAAACTGTCAAACGTAATCATAAATTAAGCATATAATAAATAAAAAATATAGTAAATTGATTTAGTTTACAGCTTTATAGGATAATCATCTGAAATTTGCCAGCCATCCTGCATTATAAGCTGCCCACAAGCATATCTATTTAAACAGTTGCGCTTCAAACATTCTCTATCATCAACAGAACATGAAGATCTATTAAAAACCAATTTGCCATCACGCTCAACGCTCATCAAAAAAGCGTCTCTGCCGTATACATTAGGTTTCTTTTTTCCGTTAATATCAATATAAATTAACATCGACGTTAATACTGATGTTGTTGAATCCATGTATAAAAAATATGTTGCCCCGTTTGCCATTTCAATAATATAGCGCTTAGAAGTATTCTCTGGCATATTATTAGTTGCCGAATTTCCGTTAGCCAGCTTGTAACCTGTTTTAAATCCTGCATTTTTTAAAGTAGTTGTGCCATGATTTTTAACATTTTTTAGATATGGGACAAGGTATTTTTCACCTAACCTTTCAGCGTACTCATTTTTAGATTCCGGAGCAGGATCCTGACCATAGGCAGATGAAACATCCCAATTATTCGGATCACCATATTCTGCCTGTGCCATAGTCAAAGCCTGCGCTATAATACTGTAATTCTGTTTTAATTGTGTTGCTACGACCTTTTTATTATGGTTTTGAATAAGCGTTGGCAGTGTCATTGCTGCAACGACACCGATTATGCCAAGAGTTATCAAAACTTCGGCTAAAGTAAAGGCTATCTTTAGTTTTGTTGGGCTGAAAGCCCAACCTACTGCTACTGCAATTATACCTTTGTAGGTTGGGGGTTCTACCCCAACTTTTCGGTCTTTAAGCGGTATGAACCCGTGAGCCCCC
>USGC01000234.1 GCA_900554095.1 uncultured bacterium | reverse complement strand
GTTGGGGTGAAGGTTTTACATTAGCAGAAGTATTGATAACTTTAGGCATAATCGGGATAGTAGCTGCGATGACAATGCCGACGTTAATAAAGAAGCATCAGCAGTGGGTTTTGGTAACACGGTTACAAAAGAATTACAGCATAGTCTCACAAGCCTTAATAACATCGGTTTCAGAAAATGGAGACTTTAAAGAATGGGATTTAGGAACAGACTACACCAAAGCAAATCTCAAACGCGTGGTGGACACATATTTTGTGCCGTATTTTAAAAAGCTTGAAATATATGATGGGGCGGGCACAAATTCATATCACAATTATGGGTTTTATTTGACTGATGGAACTTTAGTAACATTTGAGCTTGACGGGTCATCAAACTTGGGGTATTCTCCAAATTCAATAGGCATTCTTTTTGACTTTACAAACGATAAAGCAAATAGCACTGCTTTAGCCGCAACAAAAGATTATAGCCGAAAAAATTTCATGATGCGTTTTCACTCAATGAGAAATTTTTCATTTTTTTCATGGGGCAAGTGTGGTGATACATGGTGTTCAAACCCTTCTGAAATAAAGCGGGAAGATCTCATAAATCATCCAGTTTATGGTTGTAATGCTAATATTCCAAAAAATAAAAGACTTAATTGTGGTGCTCTGATCATGTTTGACGGCTGGCAGATTAAGGACGATTATCCTTGGTAATTTCACAGTATTTGAAAAATATTTTGTTCTTGGTATAATCGAGTTATGAAAGATATGCTAGACAAAATACTTCAAATAGAAAAGAAATATAACGAACTCGGCGTTACTCTGTCAGATCCTGCTGTAATTCAAGATTACAACAGGTTCAGAGACCTTTCAAAACAAAGAAAGTCAATGGAAGAAACCGTTGAGCTTTACTATGAATGGAAAAAAGCCGTTGATGCAATAGCCGAAGCAAAAGAATTGATTAAAGCTGAGCACGACGATGAAATGAAATCGTTTCTAAAAGCTGAAATGGAAGAAAATGAAGCTAAGTTACCGGACTTTGAAGAACGGATGAAAATACTTCTTTTACCGCGCGATCCAATGGATGATAAAGACATTATGCTTGAAATTCGCGGCGGCGCCGGCGGTGATGAAGCCAATATTTTTGCAGGCGATTTAGCGCGTATGTATATGAGATTTGCAGATAAGCAAGGCTGGCAGACGCAAGTTTTATCAAAAACTGAATGTGAAGCCGGCGGTGTCTCCGAAATAATTATCTCAATAAAAGGCGACGCTGTTTATTCTCATCTCAAATACGAATCAGGCGTGCACAGAGTTCAGCGTGTTCCTGCAACAGAATCTCAAGGCCGCGTTCACACATCAACTGCGACAGTTGCAGTTATGCCTGAAGTCGATGATGTTGAAGTCGAATTAAATATGAATGATGTTGAAATTTCAACTGCACGTTCAGGCGGCGCCGGCGGTCAAAACGTTAACAAAGTTGAAACAGCAGCAAGAGTTTTCCACAAGCCTACGGGAATTATGATTTTCTGTACGGAAGAACGTTCTCAGCTCCAAAACAAAGAGCGTGCTTTACAAATTTTGAAAGCAAAACTTTATGATATGGAAGTCCAAAAGCAAATGAAAGAAATTACGGACTTGCGCCGCTCTCAAGTCGGTTCCGGCGACAGGAGCGAGCGGATAAGGACGTATAACTTCCCCCAAGGTCGTTTGACCGACCACAGGCTCAATCATAACCTTAATGTCTGGACTGTTATTGATGGTGATTTGGACGAACTTTTGAAGCTTTTGATGGAGTATGATCAGAAATTAAAATTAGAAAAGTTAGCAGAGGTGAATTAGTGCCAGATAGACGATGTGCCTTTTGCGGAAAAATTAAAAACAGAGACGAACTAATAAAAATTACAAAGCAAAATCCGCTCTGCACAATCGTTATCAACCCGTCTAGCGATATATTTGGCAGATCGGCATATCTTTGCTATAATAAATCTTGTATAGAAGGCGCTTTTAAAAAAAATCGAATTGCGAAAGCCCTCAAAACCTCTATACCAAACGAACTGAAAGGGAAATTATTAAATGAGTTTGAATACACCAATAAGAATTAACGAACTTGCAAAAGAATTAAAGATGACGAATAAAGAAGTAATTGAAAAGTTAGAGGCAATTTCGATTACCGGAAAAACTCATTCAAGCACTTTAACTCCCGATCAAGTCCGCAGATTAAAAGATTTTATCAGCGCAGGTTCTGTAAAAACGGTTAAAAAGCCCAAAGCCTTTGTTGTTAAAAAAGCAAAAACAGCGGAACCCGAAGAAACCATTGAAAAACCAAAAGAAGAGCCTCAGGTAAAAATAGAAAAACCTCAAAGACCTCAAATTGAAGTTGTAAAGCAGCCTAAAAGCAGGTTGGAAATTGTTCGCCGTGCCCCTCAACGGCCAGCGGCGTCTGAGACAACAGAAAAGAAACCGGTCAAGCGTGAAGGGGCAAAATTCCCGCCTCGCTCAGAAAAATCCGAACGCCCTCAATCCGGTGAAAGACCCAAAAGACCTTTCCAATCCCGAGAAGGCCAGCCGCAAAGAGAAGGCGGCCGCCCGGGTTCATTCAAAAAAACAGGTGAAAAACCGCAAAGATCGGAAGCCGACGCTGCTT
>USGC01000233.1 GCA_900554095.1 uncultured bacterium | reverse complement strand
GGGGGGCTGAACATAAATTTAGCCTTAATGGATTTACATTGGCTGAAGTTTTGATAACTCTTGGCGTAATTGGTGTTGTAGCTGCTATGACGTTACCAACTGTTATCTCTAATTACCGGAAAAAGCAAACTGTAACTCATTTACAAAAAGTTTACAGCGTGTTAAACCAAGCATTTAAGCTTTCTCAGCTCGACAATGGCGAATACAAAGATTGGGAGTTGTCAGTTTATATGGACCCGAAAGAGTATGTTAGTAAATATTGGGCTCCATATTTAAAAACAATAAAAATATGTGATAATTTTTCTGATTGCGGATATTCCAAGGTAAGACCCTGGATTCACCAGGATGGGAGTGTTTCAGAGGAAGACGTTTCCGGAACGATTTACAGGCATGCATTAGTGTTATCTGACGGAACGTTAATTACTTTTAGAATTCCGGCAATAGGGCAACCTGAAAACAGCCCTAAAATCAATATAGACCTTAACGGTCCTAAAGGCCCAAATATGACAGGAATTGATTATTTCTGGCTTGTGCCGTCTGAAAAGGGGGTAATTCCTATGTATTCTGATATATACACCAACGATCAGCTTGAAGAAAGTTGTAAAAGTCCATCAGACGGAGTTGGTTGTTTGGCTAAAATCATGGCAGACGGCTGGGAAATTAAAGACGATTATCCGTGGAAATAGTTTCTTTTAATAAAGCTGATATGATTGCGCACATTGTCCAGAAAATGAATTGTATTTGCGGGCGGAAAAATACCGTATCTACAAGCCCGTGAACCATTACTGCTATAATTGAAATTACTGCTGTTGATAAATAAATAACTTTTTTAATATCACAAGAGTTTTTGATTTCCCTGATTGCATTAGCGCACATTGTTATCACAAAACCCAAAAACGCCAGCAATGCAAAAATCCCGCTTTCAACAGAGATTTCTAAGAAAATATTGTATGCTGACAATGCATCAAATCCCGTTCTCATGTATAGTCCGTAAATTTCTCTGAAGTTCTGGTTGCCTACGCCTATGCCCAGAAGCCAGTTATCTTTAAACATGTTAAAAGATGATTGGTAAACGTTAAATCTGAATGAATTTGATGAATCCTGACGCATTGCAAAAATCGAAAGCACTCTTGCTCTTAATGATGTTGAAAACAGTATTGCCGCTGTAATCAAAGCCATGCATCCACCGACAATTGATATGTATATGGTTTTGTAGTTCTGCCAGAGATATTTGGCAGATACAAGAAATGAAAGCCCAAAGATTACCATCATTCCTATGTATGAGCCGCGGCAGCCTGTCAAAAATAAGGCCATAATTGATATTAATGACAAAATTGCAAATACTATTGAATATTTGTATTTTTTATCTGTAAAGAAGTTTGCGCAAGCTCCTAGCAAAGCCGGAATTCCGGCAACGAAATATCCGCCCAAAAGGTTTGGATTTAATGGTTTCAATGTGCCATAAACCCTTGTCATAACTTCTTCCGGGTTAAGTTTTGATACATCCTGCCAGGTTGATATTTCTTCAACTTTTGCAAAATTTTGTAAAAATCCCATTATACCTTCAAAGCCTACGCATATTCCGATTGTTGCAAGAATTGCCGGAATTTTATTTAGATTGTTTTTAAGGTAGTGCGATAGTGAAAAATAAAATCCTAAATACGTTAATGTTTTTAGAAAGCCTTTTAGCGACAGCATAAAAAGAGTTGAACCTGCAAGACTTATTACAACTATCATAAAGTATGCCAAAAGCCATATTTCAAATACAGCCGGTTCTGTTTTTTCACCTTTACAAGTTAAAAGCTTTAGTACAGTTAAAAACACTGTAACAAGCGCGATAAACCCGATTCCGTCAGAGCTTAAAACAGTTGAGGACAAAAATACAGCCAAAATCGAAATAAAAATGAATTTATCTATATGCTGTAAAAACAAACTATTTTTGTAAATATATAGAGATTTTGTTTGTGTAAATTCTAAAAACTTATTGAACATTTTCTACTTTATTAATTTGATTTATAATACCATCGTCTTGTGCTGCGCTCATAACTTGGATGTTGGAAACAGTACCGTTAAATTTGTAATTTTTTCCTTCCAACGTAATAGGCAATCCGATTTTAACCTTGTTACCGCCGACAACAGCGCCGTCTTTGGTAATTTTCGCGGTATCAGTTAAGGTTACGACTGCATCATATACGTATGGTTGTGAAACATCTTCTGTTACAGCAAGAGTTTTAGGATTTTTGGTGTTAAAGACCGGCACGATAGTTTTTTTTCTGTCTGCTTTAACGTTTTTGATTATCAGGTCAGTGTATGGTACGTTTCTTATGCTGATAAAGGTTTGATCGTTTATCTTTATAGGAAGTTCGCTGCCTGTGAAGGTTATTCCTCTGATGTAAACATCAAAAGAGATTTGAGATGTTGCTTCTATTTGTTTTGAAGCTGTTTGTCTAAAGTGTTTAAAAGTCAAAAATCCAACAAACAGTGCAATTAAAACACCTGTAATAATTATTAATTCTACAGGTTTAATTTTTTTTATTGTATTTAAAAAGTTCTCCATAGTTATCTCCTATAAAATATTTTCGACAGCGGCTAGAAGTTCATCGATTGTTGTGGTAGCACAGCCAAATTGTTTTACAACAAGA
>USGC01000232.1 GCA_900554095.1 uncultured bacterium | reverse complement strand
AAAATTCTTTATTTATCACAAGTAGAAATTGACAAGTATTATTTAAATGTTGAAGGAGAAAAGGCATGAAAATTTTAATCATAAACGGCGTAAATATGAATATGCTTGGCGTTCGAGAACCTGAAAAGTATGGTTCAATGACTTTGAAAGATTTAGAAAAAGAATTATACGCATTCTCGTTTGAACTCGGAATTGATATAGAAACCTTCCAAAGTAACTTTGAAGGCGAAATTGTCGAAAAAATTCAGCAAGCAAAAGATAACTTCAATGGAATAGTAATTAATGCAGCTGCATACACCCACACAAGCGTTGCCATCCGCGATGCGCTCGCCGCAGTAAACATTCCGACAGTTGAAGTACATATGACAAATATTCATGCACGTGAAGACTTTCGACAAAAGTCACTAATTGCACCGATTTGCAAAGGACAAATCAGCGGCTTTGGCACAGAAAGTTATAAATTGGCATTAAGAGCGCTTATATACCTGTTAAATGGTTCTTACCAGGGGTAATCCCTGGTAATAGTCTTTATAACCATATTCACTGTAGGTTTTACTTATTCTATTTTAAAAACTCTTTTACAAAAGCATCAGTGAGCTTTGCGGCGTTTTCGTAACCGCAGATTTGCTCTGCCATATCAAAAAATTTGTTTGCTTTTGAAACAATTTCAGGATTTTCCATCATAAATTTCACATCAGTATCAACAGGGTTGCCTTTAAATGACACAAGTGAACGTCCGGTAATTGCAGCCGGCATTTGAGAGAGATCTTGTGTTTCTGTTTTTTCAGCGGCATCTTCATTTACGACATCCGGTTTAGAATGCTGCTTTTCTTTGTGTTGGTCAAACTTTTGAACGCCTTGGAAATTCAAATTATTTGTATTGTTGTTGATTTCTCTCATGGTTCACATCCTTATCTTTTTTCGGGGAGTGTTACGCCGTAACACTTTTTGCTTTTTCTCTAATATCTTTGTCTCATGCTTTAAAACATGAAAATAAAAATTTTTGCTATTTTTTATAAAAAAAATTACAAAAATTAATATTTATAGAAAATTCAGCAAATTTTTATGTTATCATTTATTATATATTAAAATGGAACTTATGGCAAGATGAATTTGATTAATTTTTTTAGCGGAATAAATTTAAAAGAGATTTTGCAAAAACTACCGGACGCAGTTGTAGTAACTGATTATGACGGCAAAATTCTGTGGACAAACAGTGAAGCAGAATTTATCTTTAATATTCAAAATAACGATGAGCCGCAATATTTTAACGAATTTGTTGACCGCGGCACAGAGTTGGCATCTCAATCAGCGGCCAAGCGCTCACCTGTAATTGCAGGTGCTGTAACAACAGAAAATAAAGAATTCTTTATTGAAATGAACGCCGCTCAAATGGAAGATGAATATATTATCACAATCCGCGATGTTACAGCCATGACAAAGGTTCTTGCAAATGCTGAAAAAACAGGCCGGCTTAACAAAGACAAAAACATAATGCTTTCTAAATTAACGCACGATTTTAAATCACCGCTTCAATCTATCATTGGATTTTCTCAAGCTCTAAGCGACGGCTTAGGCGGAGAGATTACAGAAAAACAAAGCAAATATGTCAGGATTATCAACAAGAATGCTACACAGTTATTATATTTCCTCGATAAATTCTTTGAATTTTCTAAAGCAGAATCTTCGCTTGTAAAATTTGATATTCAGACTTTTGATGTGATTAACTGCATTCAAGAAGTTCTGAAATCTAACGAACAGACTTTTGCGCAAAAAAACTTGGCTGTTAACTTCGACTTTACAGAAATTGCAAAGCGTACTGTAACAACTGACGAAAGCGCCTTAAAAACAATTCTGCAAAATATTCTTGAAACTTCGGTTAAGTTAACAGAAATCGGATCGATAAATATTAAAATCTCAAATCCACCAATCGATTTGGTTTTAAATTCCGGCGTCAAGGTGTTTAACAAAGCTGATACAAATTCTTATATGCTTGTTTCGATAACTGATACGGGGATGGGCCTCCAGGAAATTGAAATGGACGGACTTTTTGAGCCGTATACTCAGATTGACAAGACTAATAAAAAGAATTTTATAAGAACGGTTAATCTCGGTACTGCCAAAATTCTAGCAAATAAACTTAATGGAACAATTTGGGCAAAATCAGAGATTATGAAAGGTACCCAGTTTAATATAATTTTACCGGTAGAAAAAGGAATAATTTTAGAAGATGTCGAGCGTTAAATTAAAAAATGTCTGCAAAAAATATGATGACAAAATCGTAATTAAGGGCATAGATTTAGATATTAAAGATAAAGAATTTGTTGTACTTGTAGGGGCTTCAGGCTGCGGAAAGTCCACGATTTTAAGAATGATTGCGGGACTGGAAGAAATCTCCGGCGGGGAAATCTTTATCGGCGACAAAAAAGTTAACGATATTCCTCCCAAAGACCGTGATATTGCATTTGTTTTCCAAAGCTACGCGCTTTATCCGCATATGACTGTAAGGGAAAACATTGCATTTGGCCTGAAAATGCGCAAGGTTGACAAAAAAATTATTGAACAAAAAGTTAATGAGGCTGCTGAAATTCTTGATTTAACAGAATATCTTGACAGAAAACCAAAGCAGCTTTCAGGCGGCCAACGCCAGCGTGTGGCGCTCGGGCGT
>USGC01000231.1 GCA_900554095.1 uncultured bacterium | reverse complement strand
CAATTACAATGCCGACGGTCATGTCCCATTACAGAAAACAAGAAGCAACAGTACGGCTGAAAAAATTCTATAGTGCAATGAGCCAGGCAATAACATTGTCAGAAATAGACAATGGAGATTTTAAGTATTGGGATATTAATGATATTACACTGCCAAGCCTGGATGACGGTTCACATGATTATGACCTTGCGGGAGAAAAAGAAGAAATTTTCTTTAATAAGTATCTTGCAAAGTATTTAAAGTATGACAAATTTACCAAGGGAGGGTTCAGTACGGATAAAGACGGGAACACAATTGCCTCATCATCAAAAATATATTTTTATGACGGGACTGTTGTAAGACTAAACAAAGGCCAATGTTTTGATTTAATAGTAGACGTTAATGGAGAAAAGAAACCTAATAAGTATGCTTATGATCAATTCTACTTCTTAATTTGTCCTTACGGCAATGCCCATAAGCTATATCCTGGAGAGAAGCTATCTTCTTATGATGGGCAAACAGGTAGAACAAGAGAAGCTGCTTATAATTCATGTAAACGATTACCTACCTTGTGCACCCGCCTTTTGCAATTTGACAATTGGGAGTTTAAAGACGATTATCCGTACAAATTGTAACTTAGGCGCGATTTTAAATCTTTCAAATTCCTTAGCTGAAAACCTGTTTTATTATATAAAAATGCGAAAGAAGCACTGTTAATATTAATTTTGCGGTGTTTCTTCTGCCGAATTTTTCATAGAAGATTTTCCTGTTTTGCATAATAAATTTTATTGTACAAATTCGGATTTTCCTATTGTTTTCAAAATTAATTTTTGTAGTTTTGTCATTGTTAAATCTTTTGTTTCCGCAAATGCAGCCGCTCATTCCGGCATTTTTGCCATGGCGGCGGTAGGCGGTTAAAGGCGCATAAATCACAGCCGAGCCACCGATTAGATTTGCAAAGTTAAACACAAATTTATCCGGACAAATTTTCCATTCGCCTAAATCCTTGTAATTCAAAAGAACCTCAATTGCGGATTTGCGAAACATTGCAGAACTTGAAGGCGACCAGAACCAACCTCCGAAAGGCGCTTTGCAGCAATCCAGAATATCAAATTCAACCTTATCAACATCAATATCCAAAATCTCATCAAGATTTTTTGCGTTATACGCATTGACCTTTTGCGGCGAAGACGTTGAATAAGTCGTATGGATTTCGTCATTTTCATCAATTTCTATAATCTGTGCTGATGTAAAAGCGACAGATGAGGCAAGATGTACTCTTAGATGAGTTTTTGTGAAATCTTTAACAATTGCATCATCGCTGTCAATAAAACTTACAAAAACACCCTCTGCGGCCTCTAAGCCTGTTAAATAAGCCCCAAGCTGTCCTTTATTTTCATTGTGGATGATAAGTTTTATCTTCAAATCCGGATTTTTTGATATAAATTCTCGGATTATCTTAACTGAATTGTCGCTTGAGCAGTCGTCAACTACGATTATTTCAAAGTTGTCGTAAGTCTGGTTTTTAATACTTTCGAGTGTTTTTTCAATGTAATTTTCATAATTAAAAGAGGTTACAACAAACGTAACGCGAGGGTTATTAAGCATTTTCGTTGTTTCCTTTGTTTTCATCCGCGATTATTCTTTCAAGCCTTTTGTTATGTAATATGGAAGATGTCAGCGCTCCAACAATAAATAAAAGCCCGATTAAGCCTGTCAAAACTTCCGGAACCTCATGGAATGATGAAATAAGCATTAAGATTGATAATGCTCCAATAGCCCAATGAGCGCCGGATTCAAGGTAAATAAACCTTGCAAGCGTTTTCTTTTCAACGAGCATAATAGTTAATGACCGGACAAACATCGCACCGATTGCAAGGCCGATTGAAATTATAACAATATCTTTGCTAAGCGCGAAGGCTCCCAAAACCCCGTCAAGAGAGAACGACGCATCAATTAATTCAAGATAAATAAAGCTTATTAATCCGGCGCATTTAACATTTTCCCCGCATTGCGCGAGGCGCATTTGTTCGTGCTTTTCAAGATAATGCGTAACTCCGTCGATGACAAGGTAAGTTACTACTCCAGCCAGTCCTGCTAAAAGTGCGTAATGGTTTTGGCTGCCGTGAATGAAGTGTTGTGTAATCATTAGAGCAACTAAAGTTATTACAATTTCAATTCCTTTGAAGTGATCTAGGTGAGAGAGTGCTGCTTCGACGTTTTTAAGCCAGTGAACTTCTTTTTCATGGTTAAAAAAGTAATTTAAAAATAACATCATTAAGAATGTGCCGCCGAAAACTACAATTGGCGCATGGGTTTCATGCAAATATCCTGCGTATTTGTCGGCGTCAGTGAAGGCTATTTTAGCAACTTCAAACATACCGATTTTGGCAAAAACAGAAACAACAAGAACAGGGAAAAGAAATCTCATACCAAAAACAGCAATCGCAATCCCCCAGGTTAAGAACCTATGGCGCCAGATAGGCGACATTTTTTCTAACTTCATTGCATTCACAACGGCGTTGTCGAAAGATAAACTGGTTTCAAGTACGCCAAGAACGATTGCGATAAAAACGCAAGCCCAGCCTGTTCCGGGGTGAACGTGTTCCCCCCAAAGATAAGCGGCTGTTAAACCTGCTGCTGTAACAATGTATGAGCCTGTAAAATAGTTCATTTCTACCTCCAAAATATCGTATATCATTATTAT
>USGC01000230.1 GCA_900554095.1 uncultured bacterium | reverse complement strand
AGTTACTCAAACAAGGTTAAAAAAGTTTAACAGCATGATGGCACAGGCTGTAATAATTACGGAAGAATTAAATAATGAAGTAATTAATGATCAGATTCCTCGTGAGTCTGATGCGTCTGAGGTAGAGGCTTGGTTTCTTAAATATTTGGCACCCCATATTAAGTATAAAAAAGCAGAAGTATCTGTTGATCCTACGAGACAGGTGAAAGTTTATCTGTATGATAATTCTTCTATGTCTATTTGGAAAGCTAATTGTGTTGAAGTTTATTTCGATGTAAATGCAGATAAAAAACCAAATAAAATGGGATATGACCAATTTAATTTTATGATATGTAGTAACAGCGAAGAAAGTAAGGTTTGGAGCGATGGACGGCATTGGGGTGCGTACTATAATGCTTCACAGGATACGAGAACAAAGCGGTTGGAGGCATGTAAAGACAATGCTCGTTTCTGTAGCGGACTGCTGGAATACGATAACTGGGAGTTTAAAGACGACTATCCATGGCAGTAAGATGTGGATTAATGTATTTGAAAAACGCATTTTGAGCAGTGGGCTTTTGGGTGCAGAACAAGGTTGTCTTCAAGGTCATACATCTGTGCAACTCTTGTTACAAGCGGTGCGCCGCATTTTGGGCATTTCAAGCCGCCTGCGCCGTTTAGGATTAACTCTTTCAAGCTTTCGATAACCTCTTTTGATACAAAATCGTTTGAAAAATCTTTTTCATACTTTTTAATATCTTCCGGTAGACATTTCAAGCCTTTTGCAAGATTTTGGCGGATTGTTACGGGCAGAAAAAGCTCTTTGCCGCTTTCGATTTCCTCAATAACTTCTGGTTCGATGTGGCACTTTTTCGCCAAGCCTGTAACAGACAGACCGACTTGCTCTCTTCTTTCTTGTATAAATCTCGCTAAAGTTTTCATAATTTCATTTTATCATAAAAACTAATCTGCGTCGCCTTTTACTACTTCAAATTTTGTTAAATCCCATTCAGCGCCAAGCGGGTTAATAACGGTAACATTGCTGCCGCCGGCGGGATGAAGCTCAAAACCATTGTCGGCGCTAACGTAATAGCCTTTTCCGTCTAAAAATACAGCGTCTGTTTCAATCCAATCGTCAGGTGTTGAAAGTATATTATCAAAAACTTTCCAATTGCTTACGCCTTCATCGTTTTTAACATCAGGGGCAAATTTAGGCTTCATTGCTTTAATTCCGAGTGAGTGCTTATCGTCAGAAAGGTATACCAAATGTCTTTCAAAAGTTTCGTTTTTGCCCGGTACAACTTTTTCTGATGCATCATCCCAGGCGGTTTTGATTACGTCGTAAACCAAGATTTTTCCGTCTCTTGAGCATGCTTGTCCGCGGAGTTTACGTTGAACAAGCGTGTAATTCTTTTCATCATAATAGCTTTCTTTGATAAAGAATTTACCTGTACCTGTTGAGTCTACGCCTAAAATGTCATAAATTTCTTCTTGCTTTGGCGGAACTTCCGAATTAAAGTCCTCTTTAATAAATGCAGTATCAGGTTTGATATATACAGTGTCTCTTAAAATTGTTTCAATTGTATCGCCGGGGAGTTTAACGGGTTTTTCTACAATAATGAATTCCGGAGGGGTAATTATTGGTTTCAAATCTTCTTTTGGAGTTGTGTCGGAAGGGTTTTCTATGTAATGGTTGTGAACATTATCTTTAAACGCGTCGCAGCTTTGATATATTGGCGCAGACGCAGAAAGTGCAGTTGCAAGCGCTACAGCTTTTGCGCCGTTTTGCAAACCTTTATGATTATGTTTTTTGTTATTACTTGTAAAGTTAGGGTAAATATTATAATTTACAGATTGAATTCGCATTAGAAAACCTCCGGTTAAAATTTCTTGCATTCATATTAAAGCGCGAAATAAAATTTTTTGCCAGTCTGTAAATTGTCTCTTAATATAACTTAAAATTCCGGGACTGTGCCCGGAATGACGTAACTTATTGAGCAGCGAGTTTTTCTCTTACTAAAGTTTCGACTTCGTTAAGAATGTCGGGGTTTTCGGTGAGGAAATCTCTTGCTTTGTCGCGGCCTTGGCCGAGTTTTTCATCTTTAAAACTGAACCATGAACCGGCTTTTTTAACGATATCAAGATTTACGGCTACATCGAGGATATTTCCTACTTTACAGATACCTTTTCCAAAAATAATATCAAATTCTGCTTCTTTAAATGGAGGCGCAACCTTATTCTTAACTACCTTCACTTTTGTATGGTTACCGATGATTTCTCCACCCTGCTTAATTGCCTCTACTCTTCGTACATCCATACGAACAGAAGCATAGAACTTAAGAGCACGTCCACCTGTTGTCACTTCCGGATTACCAAACATGATACCAACCTTCTCTCGAAGCTGATTGATAAACACTACTGCACAGTTGGAACGATTAATCACTCCAGTAAGCTTTCTCATCGCTTTAGACATCAATCGGGCATGAAGACCAACCTGCTGATCATCCATATCTCCCTCAATCTCTGCCTTAGGTACTAAAGCTGCCACTGAGTCAACAATAACAATATCAAGTGCACCGGAACGAATCATCGTCTCAGCAATCTCCAATGCCTGCTCTCCGTTATCCGGCTGAGATATGTAAAGATTGTCAATATCTACACCGATCTTCTTTGCATACTGTGGATCAAGCGCATGTTCTGCATCAATAAATCCTGCTATT
>USGC01000229.1 GCA_900554095.1 uncultured bacterium | reverse complement strand
ATTTAGGGGGCTCGCGGGATTTTACCGCTTAAAGGAAAAAATTCATTTACTTTAGCAGAAGTTTTGATAACCCTCGGCATAATTGGTATTGTCGCGGCCCTGACACTTCCAACACTTGTGCAGCATCATAGAAAACAAGTAGTAGAAACGCGCCTAATGAAATTCTATTCAAGCATAAACCAGGCCGTAAAAATGGCTGAGCTTGATTACGGTGATAAAAAAGATTGGTACAATGATTACGCAGAACCTATGTATGACAAGTACGGCAAGGAAGTTCAAGGCAAAACTCCGAAAGAAAAATGGTTTAACAAATACTTAAGGCCGTATTTAAAGATTTTAAAAGTCGAATCAAGTGAAATGACTTTAGATATT
This sequence comes from uncultured bacterium, assembly GCA_900554095.1. GTDB lineage: Bacteria > Cyanobacteriota > Vampirovibrionia > Gastranaerophilales > Gastranaerophilaceae > Scatenecus. Next base: position 2,355 of record USGC01000229.1, on the reverse strand, counting down.
TATTTCCCGGATGGTGGAATGTTCCGTTTAGACCCCAATTATCCTACTGACTATGCTTATCATCCTACTTTGCCTCAAGGCTGTCGTGAGGCAAGAGGTTATTGTGTTTTTTCATTTAACTTCAAGCCTGATGATAAAACCAATCCGCATTTATATAACAAAGGGGTTGAACCATATTACTGGTTGGATGCAAGTTTAAAATGGGAAGATATGGCAGACGAGGTACGGACGATAAAAGATTATTGTTATGGTATTCAGAATGCCCCTGGTACGGATAGTCGTATGTATTGCACCGCTGTAATTCAGCAGAATGGCTGGAAAATTCCCGATGATTATCCTTACAAAGTCAGATAAAAAACAAAAAAACCGGCGTTGTTTCCGGCTTTTTTGTTTTGTATTTGAAATGTGCAAATTTGCACTGTTTTCTAACGTTTTGAGAATTGGAAGCGTTTTCTTGCTCTTTTTCTACCGTATTTTTTACGTTCTTTAACGCGCGGATCGCGTGTTAAAAGACCTTCAAGGCGAAGTACGTTTTTGTATTCTTCGTTTGATTTTACAAGAGCTCTTGAAATACCGTGGCGAATAGCGCCGCATTGTGCTACAACACCGCCGCCTACTGCTTTTACTCTTACATCAAATTTTTCTTGGTTATCTGTTAATACTAACGGTCTGTAAACCAACATTTCGATTGCAGGTCTGTTGCCGATGTAATCTTTAAGTTTTTTACCGTTAACAAAAATACGGCCTTTGCCTTTTACGAGTTTTACAACTGCGATAGAGGTTTTTCTTCTGCCTGTTGCCATAATTTCTTTATCAGCCATAGTTATTTAGCCTCCTTTTCGAGTTTAATCGGTTTTTGTGCAGCATGCGGATGTTCGCTGCCTGTGTAGATTTTTAATTTTGTTAACTGTTGCGCGCCTAAAGTATTGTGTGGAAGCATACCTTTTACTGCTTTTTCCAAAGCAAGTCTGCCGTCTTTTTCCATCAATTCTTTAAAGCTTGCGCTTTTTAAACCGCCCGGATATCCGGTGTGGTGAAGATAAATTTTGTCTGTTTCTTTTTTACCTGTTACAACAACTTTTTCAGCGTTGATTACGACTACAAAGTCGCCTGTATCAACGTGAGGAGTGTATTCAGGTTTGTGTTTGCCTCTTAAAATATTAGCAATTCTGACAGCTAATCTGCCGAGAGTTTCACCTTCGGCGTCGATCAGATACCATTTTCTTTCTACTTCTAGAGGTTTTGCTGAATATGTTTTCATGCTTTGTCTCCGTTTTACTTTATTTTAGTTATATGTTACTTCAATTAGTGTTAACCCGTATGGGCTTACGTTTTGACCGGCTTTAGTCCGATCTTTTGCCGCTAAAACTTCTTGCATATGTTTTGGCGCTAGATTGTGGCCTTCTATATCCAGAAGCGTTCCGATGATTGCTCTTACCATATTATATAGAAATCTGTTTCCTTCAATATCAATAATTACTTTATCACCGATTTTTTGGCATTCGGCGCGGTATATAAAACAAACTTTGCTCGGGTTAAGCGTGCCGGAACTTTTAAAGCTGGAAAAGTCGTGTTCGCCTGTAATATAATTTAATGCTTGCTGCATTCTTTCTACTGAAATAGGGAATTTGACGCGCATTAAATTACCGTCAAACGCGTTTTTATAAGAACGGTTAATAAATTCATACCTATAATGGCGTTTGGTGGCTGACTTTTGGGCGTGAAAAGTCTTTTCTACTTCTTGAAAATCACTGATAGAGATGTCGTTTGGTAAAATAGCGTTTACTCCGTAGACAAACGATGAAGCAACAATCGTTTTGTCTGTATCAAAGTGGGCTGTTTGACCTAATGAATTGACTCCTTTGTCAGTTCTTCCGGAAAAGATTGTTCGAACCTGCCTGTTATTATTTTCGGGGTTACCGAATAAGAATGTACAAATTGCTTTTTCTACTTCTCCTTGTATTGTCGGGAAAGCTGAGTGGTTGCCGTTTTGAAATTGGACTTGGCTTCCTTGGTAATTTTTCCCGACATACTGGATTTTAAAAGCGTAACGTTTCAATGGTCTATACCAATTGGATTAGAGCCATTTCTGAAGCGTCGCCGCGTCTTGGCGGAAGTCTGAATATTCTTGTATATCCGCCTTGGCGGTTAGAATATTGTTTTCCGATGATTACGAAAAGTTTTCTCAAAACAGTTTCAGATGCTAATTTTTTATCCTCTGCTACTTTTTCGAAAAGTTCGCCTGTTGCTAAATCAATATATTTACCTGTTTCTCTGTCATAAATATATTTAGCAGCTTGGCGGCGTGCGTGCAAATCGCCTCTTTTAGCAAGTGTTATAATCTCTTCAGCGTAT
>USGC01000228.1 GCA_900554095.1 uncultured bacterium | reverse complement strand
ATTGTTCCGACAACAATTCTGGCGCTTCAGCATTTTCAAACCATAAGTGAACGTTTTAAACCTTTTGGCGTAAATGTCGAACTTCTTTCACGTTTCAGAACTGCAAAAGAGCAGAAAGAAACAATTAAAAAGCTTGCGCTTGGCGAATGCGACGTTGTAATCGGCACCCACAGACTTTTGCAGGAAGGAATTGTTTTCAAAGACCTCGGGCTTCTCGTAATCGATGAGGAGCACAGATTTGGCGTGAAACACAAGGAAAAGCTTAAAGCTTTCCGCGAAAATATTGATATTATTACAATGTCAGCAACACCTATTCCGCGGACTCTTTACATGTCGCTTTCAGGAATTAAAGACATGTCGATTATCAATACACCGCCGAAAAACCGTATGCCGATTAAAACTTATGTCGGAGTATGGAACGAAAACATGGTAAAAAACGCAATTATCCATGAACTTGACCGCGAAGGACAGGTTTTCTATCTTTACAACCGCGTAGAAACAATTGAAGAATTTAAATTCCAACTACAGCAGCTTGTACCAAACGCACGCATAGCAATCGGACACGGGCAGATGGATGAAAAAACGCTTGAAAAAGTTATCGTTGACTTTGCAAACCACGAGTACGACATACTTTTAGCAACAACGATTATCGAAAACGGCATTGACATACCAAATGCAAACACCATGATAATTCATGACGCCGACAGGTTCGGACTTGCACAGCTTTACCAGCTTCGCGGCCGTGTTGGACGTTCGCAAAGACAGGCTTACTGTTATTGTTTCTACAAGCAGAGCAAGGAAATTACAAAAGAAGCTTTTCAGCGCCTGAAAGCCATAAAAGAATTCACGACCCTCGGAAGCGGATATCAAATTGCCATGCGTGATGTCGAAATCCGCGGTGTCGGAAATATTCTCGGTACAAAACAGCACGGGCATATGATTAACGTTGGGTTTGACACGTACTGCCAGTTGTTAGAGGAAACCGTTCAGGAACTTCAGGGCGAAACCGTTAACAAAAATAATCCGGCAATTGTCGATATAAATGTTACTGCATTTATCCCTGATGAGTGGGTTGGCTCTGCCGAACAAAAGATGATTGAATATAAACGTCTTGCAGATGTTAAAAATGATGTAGAACTCGATTACATCACAGAAGAGTGGAAAGACCGTTTTTCTCATCCGCCCCAAAGCGTTGAAAATTTAATAAAACTTATCCGCCTGAGACTTTCGGCAACCGATGTCGGAATTTCCTTAATCCGCGAAACGCCCGAAAATATAAGAATTTATATGCCTTTTTTGGAGCCGGAGTGGAAAATTATTCAAAAAGGACTTCCCTCTAATATATTGAAGAAAACAAAATTTACAATTGCTCCGAAGTCTTGCCAGGAGGGTAATTCCATTTTGCTTTTGAATAATGCATATATGAATTTTGATGAAGTATTTAACATTTTGACAGATTTGTTTTATTATATTCATAAAATAAGTCATGAATTTACATATTAAAAGAAAGAGAGACATTATGAAGGGAAAAAAACTCTTAGCGACATTAGCGGTTTCCGCGATTCTGTTCACCGGCTGCGGATTAAAATCAGCTAATACCATTATTAAAGTAAATGATACAAAGATTACCCAAGGGCAGTTTGACGAAAGTTTTAACAAACAAATCAACAACTCAATGTTTGCTCAAATGGGTATTAACATGAAAAATGGCAAAAATACTTTCTTAACAAACCTTATTAAAGAAAGAGTTGTCAACGAGCTTATCGTGAGAGCTTTGCTTGAAGAAGAAATGGCAAAACGCGATATCAAAGTTACAAACGAAGACGTTGAAAATGCAATAAAAGAAATTATTGATAACGTCGGTTCAAAAGAACAGCTTGACGCAATTTTGAAGCAAAATAACGTAACTCCTTCCGAATTCAAAAAAGATCTAAAAGAACAAGTTAAAATCAAAAAACTTGCTGAACAATTAGGCAATACAGATATTTCAGATAAAGAAGCAAAAGACTTCTATACTCAAAATATCAAAAGATTTACATACCCTGACAAAGTTAAAGCATCACATATTCTGATTGCCGCAAACCCTGCTGAAATCAGAGAACAAATCGTCGGCGATACAAAAGCTAAAGCAATGACTGAATCTGAAATTAATGCGGAAGTCCAAAAACGTATGGACGAAAAAGCAGCGCAAGCAAAAGAAATTCTGGCAGACTTGCAAAAAGATCCGACAAAATTCGCAAAAGTAGCAAAAGAAAAATCAGACGACACTACAACTGCTGAAAAAGGCGGAGAACTAGGCTTCTTTGCAAAAGAAGAAATGGTTCCTGAATTTGCAAACACAGCATTTTCACTTAAACCTAACACATTGTCAGGCGTTGTTCAAACACAATTCGGCTACCACATTATCTACGTTACAGACAGAATGGCTGCCGGCAAGCAACCGTTTGAAAAAGTTAAAAATGATATCAAAAATTTCGTCCGCAACCAAAAACAGCTTGAATTAATCGACAATTTGGTAGAGTCTGCGAAGAAAAACGCAACAATTGAATATGTAAACTCTGAATATGATCCAAAAAATATTAAAGGTGCAATTCAAGACCAAATTAACGAAGAAAACAAAAAGCAGGAAGAAGCAGCTAAAGCACAAAAATCAGCTCCGGCTGAAAAGAAATAATAAGTTTTAACTGACCTTATGAGACCCGTCTCGACGGGTCTTTTTTTTTTATGACTTGAAAAATATTGAGAAATAGTTTATAATGGGGTTAAAAAGGAGGCAAAAGGCATGAATAGACAGCAATCGTTGGGG
>USGC01000227.1 GCA_900554095.1 uncultured bacterium | reverse complement strand
AAATCCGCTCATAAATATATCCTTATAATTAAATATATAAAGTATATATTTATTATATAATTGCTAGATTTTAAAATTTTGTTACAAAACTTAACTATGAAATATCCCAGCGGCCACAGGTTCCGCCCCAACGAGCAATGATGTTGCCCTTGATGTCTTTAATCTTTTCAACATGCTGGATTTCTTCGTTACCTTCAACAATCGTAATAACTTCACAGTTATTAGAGCAGCCGCTGCATTCACAAGTAATTGAATGGAAATGCATTTCGCCAACCTGCCAGCCTTTGAATTTTGTTTCAACATTTGTATACTGGTGATTTTCCATTGCCAAAAGCGCAGCTCCGATTGCACCCATTGTTTGGTGATTTTCAGGAACTATAACTTTATGACCGAGGGCTTCTTCAAAAGCTTTTACCATACCTGAGTTTGTTGCAACACCGCCTTGGAAAGAAAACACAGGCAAAAGTTCTTTACCAAGTGCAAGGTTTGAAAGATAATTGCGCACAAGTGCCTGACAAAGCCCATAAAGCAAATCTTCAACAGGATAACCTAGCTGCTGTTTATGGATAAGATCGCTTTCTGCAAATACGCCGCATCGTCCAGCAATACGTGCAGGATTTGTTGATTTTAATGCGGTTTCACCAAAGTGTTCAATAGGCACATTCAATCTATTTGCCTGCTGATCCAAAAAGCTTCCTGTGCCGGCCGCGCAAACCGTATTCATGGCAAAATCCGTTACAATACCATCGCGAAGAATAATAATTTTGCTGTCTTGTCCACCAATTTCAAGAATAGTCTGAACGCCAGGGACGTTTATACTCGCTGCAACGGCATGGGCTGTAATTTCGTTTTTAATTATATCAGCACCAACCAATGCACCGGCTAAGTTTCGCCCTGAACCCGTTGTACCAACACCTTTTACATCGTATTCAGTAATTCGCTTTTTATAAAGTTCATTAAGACCTGTTTGTACTGCTACAACAGGTTTTCCTGCTGTACGAAGCATGTAACTGTCAATATATTTTCCTTTTTCATCTACTAACGCTAATTTTGTCGTAACCGAGCCGACGTCAATCCCTAGGTAAACTGTTAAACTCATTTTTCTATCCTTATTCTGTGTAAAAAATCTTTGACTTTATATTAGCATAAAAAAGATTTCAACAACAGTATATAAAGCGGCCTCTGTTAAAACTTAACAGAAGCCGCTTTTTTATGAGATAATACTCATTCCCTTAAACCCCTCACCCAAATTTCTAAGCTCGCTTCGCTCACTAAGAAATTTTACCCTCAGCTCTGCATGCAGGCGCACTCATCCTCACTTCGTTGCGGTGGTTTGCTTTGCATCCCGCAAGGGGCGAGGGTAAAAGATTATTGTTTTGTTGGAATTCTCATTGCATAGAAAGAACGGATTACGAAAATCAACGCAATGATTAAGAATACCCAGCCTGCAATCGGCGCAATATCTCTGAAAGCTTCAGAAATTGCGATTTCCATTGCAAGAAGACCGAATAACGTTGTGAATTTGATAATCGGGTTCATCGCAACGGAAGACGTGTCTTTAAAAGGATCTCCGACTGTGTCGCCGACAACAGTTGCCTCATGAAGCGGAGTGCCTTTTTCAGCCAAATCTACTTCAACTATTTTCTTCGCATTATCCCAGCACCCTCCGGCGTTAGCCATAAACACAGCCTGGAATAGTCCAAATGTCGCAATTGCTATAAGGTAGCTTACAAAGAACGCGACAGGAGCGCTTGTTCCAACCGGGGCTGAAAGGCATGCAAATGCTAAAGCAAAGGCAAACAATGCGATAAAGATATTTATCATACCTTTTTGAGCGTATTGTGTACAGATTTTTACAACTTCTTTTGAATTTGCAACATTTGCACTTTTTGAATTTGCATCATCAAGCTTGATATTATCTTTAATGTATTCAGTAGCTGAATATGCACCGGTTGTAACAGCCTGCATTGAAGCACCGCTGAACCAGTAAATTACGGCACCGCCTGACAACAAGCCAAGAAGTGTGTATGGGTTCAACATATTCAAAATCATTTCAGGCTCTATGCCTAAGGTTGATTTGATAACCAAAATCAAAGAGAAAATCATTGTTGTAGCACCAACAACCGCAGTACCGATTAAAACAGGTTTTGAAGTTGCTTTGAATGTGTTTCCAGCGCCGTCATTTTCTTCTAAGTATTTTTTAGCGTTTTCAAAATCAGGTTTGAACCCGTATTCTTTTTCGATTTCTTCACCAACGTTCGGAATTTCTTCAATCAAAGATAACTCATAGACTGATTGAGCGTTGTCGGTTACCGGCCCGTAAGAGTCAACAGCAATTGTAACCGGCCCCATGCCCAAAAAGCCAAATGCCACAAGCCCAAATGCAAATACAGATGGATAAATCATTACAGCTTCAGGGATGTAAGTTGATGCAATATAAGCAAGCCCCATTAACAACACAATTACCATGCCAATCCAAAAGGCTGAGAAGTTGCCCGCAACAATACCTGAAAGAATTGTCAAAGATGCTCCGCCCTCTCTGGATGCTGTAACAACTTCTTCTGTATGTTTTGCTTTTGGAGATGTGAAGATTTTTGTAAATTCAGGGATTAAAGCAGCGCCCAAAGTTCCGCAAGAAATAATCGCTGAAAGCACAAGCCATAAATTCCCGCCCATTGAAGCCAACAATTTATAACTTACGCCGAATGTCATTAATATTGATAAAATAGATGTTAACCAAACTAAATTAGTTAACGGTTTTTCAAAATCAAATTTGTTAGTTTTTGCTGCATAAATTCTGTCAGCAACACCGTTAATCCAGTATGCAAGAACAGAC
>USGC01000226.1 GCA_900554095.1 uncultured bacterium | reverse complement strand
GCCATGAAGGATGTGACAAAGAGCGATGGCGCGTGGAAGAAAGGGGCTGACCGGGTTAGCAATGGTGTAGCTCAGTATACCGGCGGCGTGCAGAAACTATCGGAGAGTTCCTCTACAATTACGAGTGCTGGCAGTGAGATAAGCAAGGGCCTCACGAGTCTTGTGACAAGTGCGAAAACATTGAATGAAGGAAGCGGAAAACTTTCGCAAAACAGTAAGAAACTTTTGAGTGCTTCTAAGAAGATTAAAAAGGTATCGAAGAGTTTTGTAAAAGGGGGAAAAGGTCTGGCAGACGGTACGAAGGCACTTGCCAAAGGAAGCGCCCGGATGAATCAGGCTGCCGGTGCTTTTCAGAAAGGATTTACTGCTTTGGAGAAAGGCACCGGCTTTCTTGCGAGCGGTGTGAAGAAATTTGATGAAAAAGGAATTCAGAAGATCAAAGATACCTATGAAGACGATTTTGTCTCATTAAAAGACCGTTTGCAGGCACTCGGTGAATTGTCGAAGGATTATACTTCATTCTCTGAGAAACAGCAGGGTGTGGACAGTGAAGTGAAGTTTATCATCCAGTCACCGGCGTATAAGAAGTAGAAAAATTTGGCGTTATTGATGTGAGAAAAGCCCCCGGCATGGCAGCTACCGTAAGGACTGCCATGCCGGGGCTTTGTGTGGGGATGGGGAATTACAGACGGAGGAACATTTCGATACCTCGCGGGCATTGAAGGAGATACATTATAGGTATTAGACATGAAAGAAAGTGTGGAAACTTGGAAAGGTAAATATAAAAATTAACGTTCAGAACAAAAAAACGGTAAAAATGCGACGTTCAGAACATTGATGTTGACAGTGGGAAAGTGTGTCGTGTATTATAGATATAAAGGGAAAATGTTAGCTGAAAAGGGAAAAGAGTGAGTGTATATAATGCGATTTGGAATGTGATCTAGACAAGTGAGAGGTGAGATAAGATAATGGAAGAAATGCTTTTTACATTTTTAATGCTTGTTATGATGTTTTTTCTATTCTGTTTGCGGTATATAGTGCCAATTTTTATTTCGATTATTGGGGCAGTGCTGATTAAGAAGAAAAACAAAAAAATATATGGAAGCATTCTTTTAATCCTAGGGCTTGCAATTGAGGCAGTTAGCATAGCCGTGCAGGTCTACAGTTTCAGATAGGGAATAGAACCATATGAAATCAAAATGTATAATGCTTACAGAAATTGTATTAATTTTCGTCAGGTAGAAGGTTTTGATGTAAACAAAGCAGAGGGTGAGAGATTCATTTAAGAATATAGATTGTGAAAGTTTGTGAGGTGATTTCAGAATGAGGCTAAAGACAATATGCAACATTGCTTTGTTTGTTTTGTGCGTTAGTGGTATAGTAATAAATCATTTTTTTGAGCAGTACAAAATATTGAGTATTGCATGTTTGTTAGGAATCGGAGTAATTGCGATTATTAAAGAAAGAGTAAAATTAAAAGACAAATGAGAAGCTTGATGAATACAGATTATATTTAAAAAAGGTTTTGGTTGCTTATTTTTCTGTGACTGGGACGACAAAAAGTGCAGCACTAAAGATTAAGAAAGCGGCGAAGGGCGCAAAGGTGCAAAGTGGAGCGGATCTTACGGATTCTTCCGCAGCCGGTGTGGCAAAATGGGTAAAGAAGAAAGTGAAATAATGGGGGAGAAAGTTAGGCATCTTAAAATATAGCATTATTTTAACAAAAATATTGAATTATAACAAAAAGAACGTTATGATGAAATAAAAAAGTTAAAAAGTGTATGTATGAAAAAATATTTGTCTGACATTTTTGGAGTAAATGTCAAAATTGAAAACTGGGACGGTAAGCTCCAATTGCCTCTTTATTTGCGAAACAAGAGAGAGTATTATATGCTTTCGCTTGGTGAGAGACAAAGTATATTGATACAATTTCTTCTTATCAAAGAAATGCCTTGATTAAAAACCGAATTTCTTTTATTGTGCCAAATTCGCAAATTTTTGTGCCGGAATTTGGAATGAGTTTAAGGGAATTTTGCATGAGAGCAGAAATGAGAGAGAAAAGCGGCAAAATTTCAGCAATGACCCAGTTTTTGCTTCTTTATTTTATCTATCAAAAGAAGAGGGAAGAAAAGAGCCAATCGGAGATTGCAAAAAGAAAATATATATAAGTTCCCAATTTTATAATGTGACATTACCTATGGCTGGAGAAACAGCATTAGCGAAAAAGAGTATGCTGAATGACCCCAAATGCATGGTTTATGCAATGGATAAAAAGCGATTAAAGGAAATTCCACAGGAGGCTATTGTTCAACCGCAATTTGTGCTTGACAATGATTATGTGGAGATTGAATTATGGAAATATAATCCCTCTGCTTATATGATGGATGACATGGTGGATGTAGTGTCATTGGTGCAAAGCCTTAAAGATGTAGATGATGAGCGTGTGGAAATGCAGATTGAAGAAGTTATGGAGGAATACAGATGGTAATTTGTAGAAAGGATGCCGGAAGAACGTATTAATATGAAAAATATTGGGCTTGATATGGAGTTGTATGACGCATTGCATATATTAGAAAATATGTATTTGTTATAAAGAAAAAGTCAAATAAAAACCAGCAAAATAGGCATAGTTCCCATTTTGCTGGTCCTTTTATGTTCTAATTCTTTAATTATTTACCGTTCTTATTTACTTCCTGCATTTTCATTGCACGGACTTTGGTTGACAGACCAAACAATGTGATGAATCCGTCAGCGTCGTGGTGGTCATAAAGGTCACCAGTTGTGAAGCTTGCAAGAGACTCATTGTAAAGTGAGTACGGTGAAGTTGTTCCGGCTTTGATGATGTTACCTTTGTAAAGTTTGAATTTA
>USGC01000225.1 GCA_900554095.1 uncultured bacterium | reverse complement strand
GCACTGATGAGCGTGCCAGAGCGCAAAAATTGCCGGTTTTTCTTTAGGGTAGTTTATGTTTTTGACGTTGTAAAAATAGCTCTCAAACTTGTAGAAATGCTTAATCAAAAACGATAAAACCGCTACATAGTGTCTTTTATCCATTTTAAACATATCTGTATCTTATCATAAACTGATTTTTCTTCAAAATTTAATATATGTTTATAAAAACGCTCGAAAAACTTGATAATAAAATATGTTTCAAATAAAATCAAAACATATCGACTAAAATATGAAAAGGAATAAGAAAAATGAACCCGATAGTAAAAGATTTGGAAAAACAATATCTTGATAAAGAACTTCCTGAACTCAACCCCGGCGATACTGTAAAAGTTTTCGTAAGAATCGTCGAAGGCAACAAAGAAAGAACTCAGGCTTTCGAAGGTACAATTATTAAAAAACATGGTGAAGGTATTAACAAAACTATCACTGTTAGAAAAGTATTCCAAGGTGTTGGCGTTGAACGTGTATTCTTGATGCACTCACCTAGAATTGAAAAAATTAATGTTCTTAGACGCGGAGATGTTCGCCGTTCTAAATTGTACTATTTAAGAGAACGTTCAGGTAAAGCTACTCGTATCAAGGAAAAAATTGAAAAAAGATAAAACTCATATTCACTGGTATCCAGGACACATAGCAAAAGCTGAAAGAAAGCTTAAAGAGCAATTGTCATTGGTGGATGCCGTGATAGAAGTACTTGATGCAAGAATGCCGCTTTCCAGCGGTTACGAAAATATTGCGGGGCTGTTAAATGACAAGCCCCGTTTAATTTTATTTAATAAATCAGATCTTGCAGATAAAACAGAATTGAAAAAATGGGCGGAATATATTGAGTTAAAGTCTGGATATCCGGTTTTATTAACAGATGCTAAAAATTCAAAAGACTTAAATTCAATAGTGAAAAAGGCTGTAGAATTGTCAGAACCAAAAATTCAAGCATTAATTAAAAAAGGTCTTTTGAGACGTCCTGCCAGAGTAATGGTCGTTGGCATGCCAAATGTTGGCAAATCAAGTATTATAAATAAACTTACAAAATCTTCAAAGACAAAAGTCGGAGCAAAAGCCGGTGTTACACGCCAGCAGCAGTGGGTAAGAATAAATCCGCAGTTGGAGCTTCTTGATACACCTGGGATAATTCCTATGAAACAAGAAGATCAGGTGCGTGCTCATAAGCTTGCTTTTGTGAATTCTGTTTCAGAGAATGCATATTCTAATGAAACTGTGGCTATAGAACTTCTTGGGCTTTTGTCTGAAAAATATCCGCAAGTTATAAGAGATTATTATAATTTAGATGGCGAAATATCAGTTGAAAATATCGCTTTATCAAGAAATTGGATAATTTCCGGCGGGCAGGCTGATATTGAGCGGACATCAGTTTATATATTAAGAGACTTCAGAGAAGGTAAAATCGGAAAATTTATGCTTGATGACTTGCCTGTGCAAGATTAAACGGAGAACTGTGATGACTTCGCAAAAATTATTTGAATTTGACAGTGAACAAGGTGCATTAATAATCGGAACAGATGAGGCTGGCAGGGGACCGGCGGCCGGAGGCGTTTTTGCTAGTGCCGTTTATTTTCGTGAAAAGTCAGAAAAAATTATACAAGAGCTATCAATTCTTAACGACAGCAAGCAGTTGTCTAAGAAAAAACGCGAGAGCATTTATGACTTAATTAAAGCAGAAACAATAAATTCCACAGTCTGCATAGAGGTTGAAGAAATAGAGAGAATAAATATTTTAAATTCTTCACTCAAAGCAATGAAATTGGCTTGTGAAGCTGTAATTGCCGAATTAAATCAGCAGAGTGTTTTAGTGCTTGTTGATGGAAACAAACTTATAAAAGAATTTAATTTTCCTCAGAAATTCGTGATAAAGGGAGACAGCAAATCAGCGTCAATTGCTGCTGCGAGTATTTTGGCGAAAGTTACTCGTGATAGATACATGGATGATTTAGACAAAGAATATCCTCAATACGGCTGGGCAAAGAACGCCGGTTATTTGACAAAAGCTCACATTGAGGCGATTGATAAATACGGACTTTCGCCGTATCACAGACCGTCATTTTTGAAGAAACATTTTGCAAAGCAAGGTACATTATTCTAGCGGATATTGTACGGGTAGTCGTCAGGTATTTCCCAGTTATTAAGCTGTAACAATCGAGTACACCTTGCTCCGGCTTCTTTACATTTTGACAGAGCTTTTTCGTAAGTATTAATATTAGAACCTCCAGCGTATGCCGATACTTTTTCGTTACGGTTAAGCTTTGTGCTTAAACCTTCTGGGCAAATATTAAACATAAATCTGTCGTAGCCGTATTCATTAGGTTTTTTTTCGCCGTTGACGTCAATAATATAATCGGCACAGTCCCCAAAGTTTAAATAAACAATGGATCCATCAGCAAAAAATACCCTGTTGGTTTTTAAAATAGTCTGTGTGCCTTCGTCATTTGAGGTATTTACACCTTTTTCGTATTTAACATATTTTAAATATTTGGCAATATATTTGATGAAGAATTTTTCACACAATTCTGCGTTAACATTTTGATTTTTATTGCCATCTTCGTCGGTAATTCCATCACTGCTAAAATCCCAGTATCTGTAATCGCCGTTATCAATTTCAGAAAGCAGTACGGCTTGATTTAGGCTGCTGTAAAACTTTTTGAGTCTTGACGAAACTTCTTTCTTTTTATTATTTGCGATTATGGTTGGAAGTGTCAATGCGGCTACAATCCCTATTATGCCCAATGTAATAAGTACTTCAGCTAAAGTAAATGCAGGATATTTAAGCTTTTTGTTATGCGTTCTTGGATTTGTTATATTGAGGTTATTCCCCCCC
>USGC01000224.1 GCA_900554095.1 uncultured bacterium | reverse complement strand
CCCCCCCCCCATTGGCTTTTCAGGTGAAATAAATCTTTGCATGCGATTTGCTCCTTTTATTATGATTATATTTTAACTCATTAAGCCGGATTTTTCAAGGGGTGCTGAAGTGTGCTTACATAATTCACAAGAGCCTTAAATACAAATGGGTGGAGCCTTCCTTCCTTCACATCGGTGTAAATTATTGTAAGCGCCTGCTTTGGGGTGTAGGCGTTTTTGTAAACCCGCTTTTCTGTTAAAGCTGAGTACTTGTCAGCCATAGTTAAAATTTGTAAATTTAAATCCGCCCGAAAATCCTTGTTGACCCTTGGATAGCCTGTTTTACACTGATTTTGATGGTGATTGCGGATTAAATCAAGCGTCTTTTTGCTTAAGTCTGTATTTTTTAATATTTCGTAACTTAATTCAGAATGCTTGTGCATAATTTTTGTTTCGTACTCATCTAACTTCCCGTTTTTATTTAAGATCTCTGGCGGAATTAAAACTTTACCCAAATCATGCAGATAACACGCATCATCAAGTGCTTTTACATCAACTTTTGATTTTAAAGCAAACGGCAAATTTTCAGTGATTCCTTTTGCGATATTTTGAACATCTTTGCAATGAGTTTGCAGCAATAAATTAAGCTCATCCAAGTTGAGCTTTGAGGGCGCGTTCATATCTTTTAAAATGCTGCCGATTTTGGGGTTTTGTGAAATTAGTTTATTAAGAGCGGTTTCGTTGGTAAAACGGGCCGGTGAATTGCTTTCAAAGCGGTCTTGCGCGGCGTTGAAAGAGATATGCCGGCGTACAGGCAGTATTGTATTCAGATTTAAACTGCTCACACGAAAAGCAGTATTAATGTCCAATACCATTAAATTCTACACACACCTAATTCTTACTACACTTATTTAAATAAAGTATTTTTGGGGTTCAAAATTGATATTATTTTATAAAACTTTACAAAATTAAAATTTTATTCAGAATTTCAAAAAATAAATTCTATAGTGCTAAAATAAGTGTATGAAAGACATTAAAAATATTCTAATTTGCGGCATAGGTGCCGTGGGAAGCATTTACGCTGATAAAATACAAACGTTTGCCAAAGACAATTTAAGAGTTTTAGTTGATGAAGCCCGAATGGAAAAATATACCAAAAATCCGGTCGTTTTCAATGGACGCGAGTTGCATTTTAACTATGTTCTGCCGCAAGAAACGGATTTTAAAGCGGACTTAATCATAATTGCAACAAAATTTTCAGGACTTTTAGACGCGCGCAATAATATAGAAAATTTTGTAAAAGATGATACGGTAATTTTGTCTCTTTTAAACGGGGTTACAAGCGAGGAAATTTTGGCAGAAAAATACGGCGAAGATAAACTTCTTTTGTCATACTTTATAGGGCACAGTGCAATCCGTGAGGGGCGAAACATTACCCACGATGATGTGAATACAATTGTATTTGGCGATAAAAACAATTCCCTTACATCAGAAAACGTTAAAAGAGTAAAAGAGTTTTTTAGAAAAGCCCGCATAAATTTTGAAATTCCTATTGATATGACGTACTCACTCTGGCTTAAATATATGCTGAATGTCAGTGCAAACCAATCAACAGCAATTTTACGGATGACATTTGGTGAAATGTTAGAAAATAAAAAATTCATGGACTTTGCTGTTAATGTTATGAAAGAAGTTCAAGCTGTCGCGAAAGCCGAAGGTGTTAAAAATACAGATGATATGATCGAAAAAACGGTTAAACATCTTCAAACAATGATGCCAGAGGGCAAGACTTCAATGCTGCAAGACGTTGAAGCCGGCCGGAAAACCGAGGTTGATATGTTTGCTGGAACAATGGTTAAACTTGGGGCGAAGCACAATATTCCAACCCCTTACAATAAAATATTAAAAGAGCTCGTAGAAATAATCCACGAGCATCAGGATATCCATAATTCATTTTTACAAAAGATTAAAACTTAGTAATGCCCTTGTTCATGAGATACCAATAATCATAAGCGGTTTTGCCTCCTTTTTCAACAGGTTGGCAACTATTAGCCATAGGTAAAATCCTTATCCCTGTTGTCTTGTTTTCTTTTGAAAAAGAAAACGCAAAAACGTCATGTCCCCATTTGTTAGGGCCTTTTTTGCCATTAACATCGATAGCAGCTAAAGGCGCAAAAGCCGTTTTTCCGCCACTGGCATAAGAAAAGGAAAAGATAATTATTCCATCATTTAATACATATGCAGTGGCTAATTGCTCAATATTACTAGTTTTAAACCCGGTGCATCCAGTGCCATAGTCGTTCTCTGTTTTATCGGGATTGTTTTCAACAAATACTTTTTCGCCTCCTTTGTACGACCCGGGCGGTAAACAACCATTAGCAAGAGCATTATTCTCACATTTTTTAACAGTTTTAAAATTATTAGCAATTGTATCAAACAGGAGCTGGCATTCGCCCCATTTAAACCCTTGCGTCGCATCGCTGTCAAGTCCGTAATAACATTTAGGAAAACCACCTAAATCGTATTGAGCTTTTTGTAAAGCTGTTTCAATCTCGGAGTAAGCTTTTTTAAACTGTTGCTGTCTGACGTAAATTTCATACTTACCAATAAGAGTGGGAATAGTAAGCGCTGCGACAACGCCGATAATGCCGAGAGTAATTAAAACCTCAGCGAGAGTAAAAGCACTTTTTCTAAAATTTCTAAACATAGCGAAGTGCGTAGCACTTTGCGCGAAAGTAAAAGTAAATTTATTCATGTAATCCTCCAGATTGCAACTTATATTATTAATTATATTATTATATTTGGTAATAATCAAGTGAGGATAAGAAAAATATTTGAAAAAATGTACTTTTTTACTAAAGTCGAGAGAAAACGGGAAA
Source organism: uncultured bacterium (assembly GCA_900554095.1). Classification (GTDB taxonomy): domain Bacteria; phylum Cyanobacteriota; class Vampirovibrionia; order Gastranaerophilales; family Gastranaerophilaceae; genus Scatenecus. Next base: position 55 of record USGC01000224.1, on the reverse strand, counting down.
CGGATATTATCTCCTAATTCTGTTACACTGTCTCTACCATCGTAGCAGCCCCCCC
>USGC01000223.1 GCA_900554095.1 uncultured bacterium | reverse complement strand
TGCTCAATACATTACAGTCCCGGCGAGAATTGTTGAAAAAAATACTCTTATCTTACCTGATAATTTATCGTTTGATAAAGCTGCATTTTGTGAACCTTTGGCAAACGTGGTTCACGGGGTTGAGCGTACTGAAATTAAAAGGGGCCAAACCGTCGGAATAATAGGTATAGGGCCGATTGGGCTTATGTTTGCAAGACTGGCAAAGCTTAAAGGGGCGCGTGTCATTGTAGCCGGGAGAAATCCTATGAAATTAAAACTGGCAGAAGAATTTTCTCACGCTGATGAAATAGTTGATTTAAAAAAATATCCTAATCCGGAAAAAATATTCTTAGACTTTACAGAAGAACAAAAAGGGCTTGATGTTGCTGTTGAATGCGTTGGATTGCCAGAAATTTGGGAAAGAATTTTCACCTTTGTACGGCCTGGCGGAACTGTTCACTTTTTTGGCGGATGTAAGTCGGGTTCCACTGTAACCTTTGATACTACAAGAATTCACTATGGCGATATGAAATTAATGAGTGTATTCCACCATACACCGAAATATTTCAGGCAGGCGCTGGATTATATTGCATCAGGTGAGGTTGAAGTGGAAAAACTTATTACAAAAACTCTTGGATTAAAGGACGTGGAATTTGCTATGAACGAACATATTGCCGGACGTGCCGTGAAATTTTTAATCAAACCTTGGGGACTTGAAAAATAAAACAAAATAAATTATAATGGAGTTAAAAAGTTAAATAGTTAATAAGTTTAAAAGGAGGTCAAAAGCATGGAAATACAACAATCTCTGGGGGGGGGGGGCTCACGGGTTTTCACCGCTTAAAGGAAAAAATGTTGGGGTAGAAACCCCAACCTACAAGTGTATAACCTCAGAAGTAGAAGTAGGTTGGGCTTTCAGCCCAACAAAATCAAAGCTAGCCTTTACCTTAGCTGAGGTTCTGATAACCCTGGGTATAATCGGTGTTGTCGCGGTGATGACAATGCCGACGGTTATAAAAAATTACCAAAAGAAGCAGACAGCAACACAAATGCGCAAAACCTATGCGGTATTAGAAAACGCATTAACAATGGCGCGAGCAGAGCATGGTGAGCTTATGTATTGGGAAGGTCCGACAGACTATATTAAAAATGGTTATGAAGGCATAGAACCGTTTATGGAAAAGTACATCTTGCCGTATATAAAGCACACATCTACCTGCAAGGGGTGTGAAGATTATAAAATTACAGCCTTAAATGGTCGTGATATGTTTGAGACAGATGAAGGATTACTGGGCAAAGCCCCTTATCAAGTGTTCTTAGCTGACGGAACTATTTTAAATTTTAATGTTCATCAAAAAGTTAGGACAGATGACCCATCTATTATGTGGCGGGTTAGTGTTTACTTTGATATAAACGGCAAAAAGAAACCGAATGTAATTGGTAAAGACATTGCATTTTTAGCAATAGACCAAGACACAAATTTTTATGTTCTTTATGGGAGTGATTACGACCACGATGAACAAATGGATCCTTCCGCCGTAGAAGCCTGCCATAAACAAGGAACAGGGCGTCGTTGTTTAAATCTTCTGAGGCTCGATAACTGGGAAATGAAAGACTATTATCCTTGGTAACGAGTTTTATTTGTCTTTAAAAAAGTTTCGACTGTCGTATGTCTTTTTGTCTATCAAAAGTCCGCATTTACGGCAGGCAAACATTGTTTCTGTGCTGTCTATAGGCGAAAATATGTGTTCACATTCTGCGCTTTCGTCCTCAATTTCATATGTTTCGTTAAGAGGATTAAGCGCCTTTTCTTTTTCATATTTTTCTAACAAATTTTCGACTTTGTCTTTTTGAAAATATTTCACTAAAAGTTCTATAAAATACATTATTGCAAATAAAATCTTTCAGGTAAAAGTTCATTAAAATTACGGATAATTAAGCCGTTTTCATTTTCTGTAATTATGTCAATGCCTTCGTGCGGGCAGAATTCAGAGATAACTTGTCGGCATGCTCCACAAGGTGTACAGTCGTGCATTTTGGGTGAAAAGATTGCAATTGCCGCTAATTCTTTTTCGCCATCGGCAATAGCGCTGCCAATAGCATTTCTTTCTGCGCAGATTGTAAGCCCGAAACTTGCATTTTCAAAGTTGCAGCCTGTATAAACTTTGCCTGATTTTGTTAAAACGCATGCTCCTACTGCAAAATGCGAATAAGGTATATAAGCGTTTTTTGAAACTTCCTTGGCTTTTTCCATTAAAATGTTATATTCCATGCTTATTCTCCTTGCGTTTGTCTGATATTCAAATTTTATAACATTGCTCTTAAAATATAATCCGTTAGTTGTATGAAAAATTATGTGTTACAATAAGTGTATGAAAAGTTTTATAAAAATTTTCTTGATGATTATACTATTTTTACCATTAAAAGCTTCCGCGATAACATTTAATGTAGTGGTTTTGCCTGTTGACTTGATGAATGTCTGCTCAAATTATTACTGCTATGATGAGGTTTCAAATATTATAGCGGAGGATGTTATAACATATTTTAACAGTTCAACGGGAGTTGCATCTCCTACTATTTACACTGTCCGCCAAAAGATGTCAGCAAATCAGCAGACTCGTGAAACCCTTGCAAGAGTGCTGAAGCGTTACAGATATAATGAAAATAATATAGATTTTCCGGTTTTAAAAAACATTGCAAATTCGTTTTCCGCAAAATCAGTCCTGCTTATTTCAAGCTCGGTCAAAACAAATAAAAGTAATGTCAAGCGCGGGTTGTGGGAGATGCTGGAATTATCAAGCGCGTTTGAGGTTGTTTATCCTTATGAAATGATTACAGATGCAGTTTTAATTGATACGGTTAATGATCTTGTCATGTGGAGCGGGCATTACAGCCGTAAAGTCGGCAATAACAACAATGAATTCTGGGCAAAATCGCCGTCTTCAG
>USGC01000222.1 GCA_900554095.1 uncultured bacterium | reverse complement strand
CCGGAAATTTCTTTCCGGTCAGCTTTTACATTATTTTAGGTTGTTAATTCTTTTTATTCTTCAGAATTTTTAGGTTCTGAAACTGTTAACGCAATACGTTTGTCGGTTGGATTGAATTTTAAGATATAAGTATCAATTTTATCACCGACTTGCAAAATACAATCTTTTTGATTTTGAAGCTCAACCACTTCGTTATGCGGTAGAAGCGCTTCAACACCCGGGAACACTTCTACAAACGCTCCAAAGTGTTTAATTCTGGTGATTGTACCTTCGACTTTATCGCCTTCTTTAATCTGTTTTTCTGCTTCTAACCATGGATCAGGTTCAAGGTTTTTCAAACTAAGAGAAACTCGTTGTTTGTCATGGTCAACTGCAATAACTTCAACATCAATTTTGTCGCCGACTTTAAGAATATCAGTCGGGTGGTCAATCCATCGCCAAGAAAGCTGAGAAAGCGGCAGAAGGCCATCAATTCCCCCAAGGTCAACAAATGCACCAAAATCTGTAATTCTTACAACATCACCTTTAACAACTTGGCCCGGTTCAATTTGTGAGAATACGTTTTTACGCGCCTCAACCGCACTGTCGTCGTAAACTTTTTTATTAGAGAGGATGAAGTTATTTTGTTGGCTGTCGAGAGTCAAAATTTTCAATTCTAACTTACCGCCGATTTCAAGGTCAGTTTCTTTGCTTCTCAATTGCGAAGATGGAACAAACCCTCTTACACCTGAAATCTCAACCAAAACACCACCTTTAACAATTCCGGCAATTGTACCGAGAATTGTGTCATCGGCTTCTTTAGCTTTTTCAAGCTCTTTCCAAGCATAAGCAAGGTCAACTTTTTTGCGTGAAAGTAAGAATTTACCGTCTTCGTCTTCTTCTCTTATGATAAGAAATTCGTATTCTTTACCTTTTTCCAATTTTGTTTCAACATTTTCGTCTTTTTCCGCTGCTTCGCGCGTCGGAACTACTGCGATGGTTTTTGCTCCTATGTCTACCATCACCCCTTGGCTGTCATAGCCGCATACAATTCCTTTTACTAAATCACCTTTTTGAAAGTTATAGTCATATTGTTTCAATAACTCTTCAAAATCCAATTCACTTGATGCCATTTTTACTCCATTGTCATAGACTTATACTAATTTACATTTATATTGTAACAAAATATTGTCAATTTGTAAATCTTTTTTAACTTTACTTAACATTTATTTAAAAACGGAGCCCGGTGATTTTTATTCCACGCCCCGTTTTTTATTGATATGTCGTTGTTTTACGCTTTCAAATTCCTTATCAAATCTGAAATAGTATTCTCTTGTAAAGTAATTTCTTCAATTCTGTCTTTTGTCTGCTGAATTAAATCTTGAGGAGCGTTTGCAACAAATTTCGGGTTATTAATTCTGCCGGAAAGTGATTTTTTCTCAGCAACTAATTTATCTAATTTCTTTTGTTGACGTGCAATTTCCTCATTAAAATCAATCAGGTTTTCAAGAGGGACAATGATTTTAGACGCCCAAACAACCGCAGTAGCTGATTTTTTGGGGGGTTCTGTGCTGTCGTTTGCGTATGAAATATTCTCTACCCGGGCCAGGCGTTTAATATAAGCTTCAATTTCTTCAAAAATCGGTTTTTCATCCTTGTCGGCGCGGATTTCAATATCAAACTTCACAGATGGTGAAATATTAAAGCCCTGGCGCAGATTTCTTAATGACGTAATTGTTTCAAATACAAGCTGCATTTCTTTAGTTTCTTTTGGAAACTCAAGATTTTCACTAAATTTTGGAAAATCAGCGACCATTAACGCTTTAAAATCAGTCTTCTTCGGAATTAACTGCCAAACACGTTCTGTGATATGCGGCATTATCGGATGAAGCATTCTCAACGACATATCAAGAACATATCTTAGTACGCGCTGAGTATTAAGTTTCAAACTTTCATCCTGTAGCTGAATCTTTGCAATTTCAACATACCAATCACAATATTTGTTCCAGAAGAAATCGTACAAAACATGCGCAGTTTCGCCAATTCTGAAACTTTCGATATTTTCGTTAATTTCTTTTGCTGTATTGTTAAGCTCGTTTAAAATCCATTTGTCTGCAATTGTCAAATTGTTGAAATCAATGTCTTTATCGTCAACACCGGCGAGGTTCATCAATACAAATCTTGACGCATTCCAGATTTTATTGGCAAAGTTTCTGCCGTATTCAAATCTTTCGTCGCTGACCTTGATATCCTGGCCGCCGTATGTACAGAGTGATGTCATCGTAAATCTCAAGGCATCACTGCCGTATTTGTCAATAATTTTAACAGGATCGATTGTGTTGCCTTTGGATTTTGACATTTTCTGGCCTTTTTCATCTCGAATAAGCCCATGGATGTAAACCGTCGAAAATGGCGCTTTTCCTGTGAATTCCAGCCCCATTGTAATCATTCTTGCAACCCAGAAGAAGATAATATCAAATCCTGTAACTAAAGTTGTAGTCGGGTAGAATTTCTTAAAATCTTCGCAATCTGTATTTGGCCAGCCCATTGTTGAGAACGGCCACAAGCCTGATGAAAACCAGGTATCAAGCACATCAGGGTCTTGAACATAATTAGCGGGATCAGGATTTTCGCGCGCAACAACCATTTCACCAGTTGTTTTGTGATAGTAAGCCGGAATTTGGTGTCCCCACCAGAGTTGGCGTGAAATACACCAGTCGCGGATATTTTCCATCCAGCCAAGGTAATTTTTCTCCCATCTGTCTGGAACAAATTTAATTCTGCCGTCTTTAACGGCCGCGATGGCTTCTTTAGCAAGAGGTTCCATTTTTACAAACCATTGTTCAGACAAAAGCGGTTCAATTGTCGTGCCGCAGCGCTGACATTTGCCAACATTGTGCTCATGATCGCGTGTTCTGAGCAAGAAGTTTTTATAAGAAAGCATTCCAACGATTTTTTCTCTTGCTTCGTAGC
>USGC01000221.1 GCA_900554095.1 uncultured bacterium | reverse complement strand
CCCCCCAATGATTGTCGTCTATTCATGACTTTTACCGCCTTTTTAACTTATTAACTACATTATAATCTATTTTGCAAAATTTTTCAAGTGTATTAAAAAACCTCCGGTGAGCGCCGGAGGTTTTGAAATCTATTCTTCAGTTTCGGTTTCGTCGGTCTTGATTTTGTCTACAACCATTTTTGCCATTTCTTTCGCAATCAAATGCTGAGTGGCTTGGGGGCAATTCTGAAGCATGTTCATCGCCGTTCTGAGCGTTGTATCAATATCATACCAGCGCCCCTTGCGGTTGTCATCCAAGCCTGAGCCGACAGCATTAATGATGTCTTCAACTGCTTCAAACTTTTCGTCTTCTATGTTATGCTCGATAATAATTTTGATTAAATTCAAAGCAATTTTAATCTGCGTATCGTCGTCGCTGTGTTCTAAGGTGCTTACGGCTTGCGACAAAACCGGGTCTTTGTCGTACCATCTGCGGTGCTGGTTACTGTATTCTTCTTTCATACTGTGTCTCCTTTTATTGTATTAACCGTTTTTAAATTTTACGCCTTTGTTACCTTTCGGATACTCCCAGCCTATGCACTTGTGTTCGCAAGCAATGCGGCAGGCCCCGCATTCAAGGCAGTTTTCGTGGTTTACTGTCAGCTTTTTCTCGTCCTCGTTCCATTCGTAAACTTGAGCAGGACATATATTTGTACAAACTTTAGATAAACATTCTTTACATTTTTCCTGGTCAGGCTTCAAATGCGATTCTGTATCCGGTGTATATTTAATGGTAAATAATTTTTCGTCAAGCGTCATTTAATCAAAATACTCCATAATAATTTTATTACACTAAAAAAGTCTTTAAACAACTCAAAAATTTTGCGCTCTTTTAGGAAATCCTTGATAAACCCGCGATATTTATCGCGCTTAGGCACGCCGTCAACAGAAGTAAACATTTCAAAAAACGCATTAATTTTTTTCAAATAATAGCACAAGAAAGAATCTTGACGGTCATGCATTTCATCCATAAGATTGCGGTATGTCTTTAAATCTTTCATAACAAAAGAATTTTCCAAAGCTTTCTGATATCGTGAAAGCATATTCTCGCTAAAGTCGCGGCGCGCAAATGCAGCCACTGCAGTTTCACCGGCAAGCTTTCCGCTAATCATAGCGAGGTTTGTACCCTCCCAGTGAAGATTGTTAACAAGCATTGCCGCATCACCGACAATCATTACGCCTGCCCCAAAAAGCGTCGGAACTTTGTTATATCCGCCTTCCGGAATTAAATGTGCCGAGTATTCCAGAAGCTCTCCGTCTTTAAGTAGCGGCGCAATAGACGGGTGCTGCTTAAGTTTATCCAAAAGCTCATACGGCTTAATCTGTTTTTCGCAAAGGTCGCTGAGCGTAACCCCTAAGCCGATACTTATTGAGTTTTTGTTTGTATAAAGAAATCCAAGCCCAAGCAAACCAAGCATTGGCCCGCCAAAGATTTCATAAACACAGCCCTCATCGTTTTCAACGTTAAAACGGTCGTTTATTTTTTCACTGTTAATTTTTATAACTTCTTTTACGCTGAGCGCAACGTCTTTTGGCTCGATAGTTTCGCGAAAGCCAATCTGCTTTGCCAAAAGAGAATTTACGCCATCTGCAAGCACTGTGATATCCGCGTAATACTCTTCTAATTCCGTCCGAACCCCAATAACTTGTTCATTTTCAATAATTAATTCTCTTACAACAGTTTCTTCGACTAAAATTACGCCTTCTTTTTTGGCTTCTTGGGCCATCCAGCGGTCAAACTTCCCGCGAATTACGGAATAGCTTACATCATCATCTTTTTTCTTGCGATAAGATATGATTGTTGAATCATCCTCGTTCAATATCGCATACTTATGTTCAACGGTTTTGCGCTCAATTGGCGCTTCTGTTTCAAAATTCGGAAAGATTTCTCTTGTTGGCTTTGCATAAATCGCACCGCCAAAAACGTTTTTGCTGCCAGAAAAACTTCCACGTTCAATCAAAATAACTTCTTTGCCGGCACGTGCAATTGTAATTGCGCACGAAATACCCGCCGGCCCGCCGCCAACAACTATAACATCAGTTTTATTATGAGTAATTTCAGACATAAAACTCCCTTTTGATAACCATTATACAACAAAACCTTGATGTTGTAAAATAGTTAAGGAGAATTATTTAGGAAGATTTTTCCAAAAGTTTTTATCAGTAAGCGCCGCATATGTACAGCCAATACCGTTGTACTCGCTCGTTGAGGTTTTAGAGCAGAGCCTACCCTCATAAGTTGTCCCCTCTGCCCCCGAAGGCAAAAGCTTGCCGTTTTTCATAATCTCAAATGTAAACAAATCCTGCCCCCACCTGTTCGGCCCCTTTAAAAGTCCGTTTACATCGACTGTTATAAGTATATAATCTACTCTGGTGTAGTCATTTTCAATATAAATCATTGACCCATCACCAAGCATAAACTGACCATCATCTAAAAATGAACCGCGCACGTAGGTTGTATTATTCCAATTTCTGTAACGTTTTGTCCTATAAGTGTCTACAGAACCGTCTTCATTTTCGATATTTTCGGAAGGGACACAGTCATAAGCTTTGCAATCCTTAGCGGTTTTAAAATATTTAATAAATCTTTCGTAAAAATGCACGCCGTCAACAGGTCTGGCAGCATCTTTGTTAATAACCTGCCCTTCTTCGTAACTCATCAATTGCAAGGCGTTTTGAATTACTGAATAATTTTTCTTCAAGGCTGTTTCAAGTTCTCGGTTGTGTTTATTTTGAATTAGCGTTGGAAGCGTCAGGGCGGCTACAACGCCGATTATGCCGAGGGTTATCAAAACTTCCGCTAAGGTAAATCCTTTTTTCATATTAACCTCATGTTCACCAAATTTATTATTCATTATAACATTATTTTGGTCAGTTTGCAAGGGGATTATTTTTTCTTCTTTAAGTAAGTAATT
>USGC01000220.1 GCA_900554095.1 uncultured bacterium | reverse complement strand
AGGTCGAAACTAAACTTGCAAAAATTTACAGTGTCATGAATCAGGCAATCAACCTGAACATTGCCGAACACGGCGATTACAAAAACTGGGTCAAAGACTGCGGCGGCAGCAATGCTCCTACCTGTTCATCAGAAGAGGTCAGAGATTGGTACAACGAGTATTTAGGCAAACATATTAAATCAACTAAAGTTAAAATTGCTTCTGTTAAGGCGCCAACAGTGGACGTATTACGAGAAGGAGTTTTAATATATTTCGCAGATGGAAGTATCTTATTTATAAACAATTACATATACGATATGTACTTTTATACAGATAAAAAAGCAATTTCACGTAACGAATTAGGTAAAAGCAGATTTTCTTTCAATTTTAATCCTAATAATATAACGCAAACAGGAAACACATATAATACAACAAATAGCATAAAAGGCTTTGAGCCTTACTCAACCAGTTGGGACGGTACAAGAGAAAATTTAATAAATCATACATCTTATGGTTGTTCAACAACCAATTCTAAAGTATACTGTGCAAAGCTCATACAGTACGAGGGCTGGAAAATCCCTGATGATTATCCGATTAAATTTTAGCTTTATTAGTTTGTTTGTGTTAAAATTTTCTTAGAAGGATTACAAAGAAAAAGGAAGTAAATATGACACAACAAGTTACCCACGAGACTAATTCCGCTCGCGAACAAATAAGACAAACACGTATTCAAAAATTGGCAGATTTGGCTGACAAAGGCGTAAATCCATACCCTTATTCTTTTTCTAAAGATGCTAACGCTGCTGATTTGCAGGAAAAATACAAAGACCTCGCTGCCGGGGAAGAAACGCAAGACACTTATTCTGTTGCCGGCCGTGTTATGGCCATCAGAAACACCGGTATGTTTATTGATTTGATGGACGATTCCGGCAAAATCCAGATTTTTTCTCATAAAGAAAACCTTTCTGAAGATCAAATGAAAATCTTAAAACTCATAGATATCGGCGATATCGTAGGTTTCACAGGCACAATCAGAAGAACTCCGAGAGGCGAACTTTCTATAAAATCAACATCTTTAAAATTGCTTTCTAAGTCGCTTCTACCACTGCCTGAAAAATTCCACGGGCTTACTGATGTTGAAACAAGATACCGCCAGCGTTACGTTGATATGATTGTGAACGAAGACGTTAGAAAAACATTCGTTTTAAGAAGTAAAATTATTCAAAAAATCAGAGAATACTTAACAAAACAAGGCTTTTTGGAAGTTGAAACCCCGATGCTTCACCCACAAGCCGGCGGTGCTAATGCAAGACCGTTTATAACCCACCACAACACTCTTGATATGGATATGTTCCTAAGGATTGCGCCGGAATTGTATTTGAAAAGACTTATGGTTGGCGGTCTTTCTGAAAAAATCTTTGAAATTAACAGAAGCTTCAGAAACGAAGGTATTGACATCCGTCATAACCCTGAATTCACAATGATGGAACTTTATCAGGCTTATGTCGACTATAACGAAATGATGGCGTTGACTGAAAATCTGATTTCATCTATCGCCCAAGACCTTCTCGGAACAATGAAAATCCAATACGGCGAGAATGAAATTGATTTGACTCCGCCTTGGGACAGAAAAACAATGCTCGGTGCAATTAAAGAATACACAGACATTGATTTTAACAACTGCTTCTCTGTTGAAGACGCAAAAGACAAAGCTAAATCAATTGGAATTGACGCTTCTGAATGCGATAACTGGGGTCAAGTGCTCGATTTGATTTTTGAAGAAAAAGTTGAACCGCATTTAATTCAACCTGTTCATATTATTGATTACCCGCGCGACATTTCACCGCTTGCGAAGGTTCACCGCGACAACGAAAGACTGACTGAACGCTTTGAAACCCGTGTTAACGGCTGGGAAATTGCAAATGCATTTTCTGAATTAACTGATCCGATTGATCAGAGAATGCGCTTTGAAGCACAAGCACGCGCCAAGGCAAACGGCGATGATGAGGCAATGTCTATTGATGAAGACTTCATTTGCGCTCTTGAACACGGTATGCCTCCGGCAGGCGGCTTAGGTATCGGAATTGACCGTATCGTAATGCTTTTGACAAATTCGCCGTCAATAAGAGATGTAATCGCATTCCCGACATTAAAGAAAAGAAGTTAAGAAAAAGCCCTCGATTGAGGGCTTTTTAAATACAATTTTTAATCCTTGCAGCTTTTTGCTTTATCCCAGCCAAGCTTATCGGGACAATGTAAGTAATCCATGTTTTCATTTAGAACTACCCAAGCTGAGCAGCCGCGTCCTTTCTCACGGGGTTTTGAGGAGGCGACACAGTGATTTTCAAACGTATAAGCTGGACTGTCTTGAGTTCCAGCCGGTACCACACGGTCTTTGTATACTCCAAAATAAAACATATTCTTTCCTTGAATATATTTACCTTTTTCCGGTTTTAACATTATAACCATATCAATGCAATGATACAGACCCTTTCTACATTCTGGAGCTATGTTGGTATAACCAACGTTATAAATCGTTCCATCAGGCGTCATTACCATATTCTTAATAGCGTTATCCTTAGAAAGCGCTTCCAAATAAGTCCCATCTAATGTGTAAAATTGAAAATCACCCTCTTGAGGCGTTGAAATTACTTTTAAATGTTTTTTAAGGATTTGTGCAAACTTTTCGCGCCCGGTATTATCTAAAATAGAATTACCATTATCATCTTTTAGCCCTATGTCTGTATTTCCCAAATTCCAATTATCCACCGTACCATTTTCAGCAATTTCTGCCAACACGGCTTGAGATAACATTGAATATGCTTTTTTAAGTTGAACCACCGTTGCTTTTTCATTTTGTTTTTGAATTAGCGCTGGCAGCGTCATTGCAGCGACAACGCCGATTATGCCAAGGGTTATCAAGACTTCGGCTAAAGTAAATGAATTTTTGCCTTTAAGAGGTAAAAACCCGTGAGCCCCCCCC
>USGC01000219.1 GCA_900554095.1 uncultured bacterium | reverse complement strand
GCAAACTGACCAAAATAATGTTATAATGAATAATAAATATAGCAAATATGAGGTCAGTATGAAAAAATTTTATGCCTTTACTTTAGCAGAAGTTTTGATAACCCTCGGTATAATCGGTGTTGTGGCAGCCATGACACTTCCGACTTTAATCGGGAATTATCAGAAACACGTTACAGTTAATAAATTAAAAAAAAGTTATACAACCCTTTCTCAGATGTTTGTAATGGCTCAAAAAGACAATGGCGGTATGGAAAACTGGGATTTTTCTAATTTTGGTGATGTTGGATTAAATAGCAGTAATATCGAAGAACACATAATTAAAGTTGCTCAAACTTATTTCGTACCTTACTTGGACATCCTTGAAGATTGCGGCACCAGATGTAAAAAAGTAGAAAAAATTAATTATAAATGGTTAAGTGATGAATTATTAGACACCTTTTACGATCGCCTTCAATACACAATATTTTTAAAAGATGGTTCAATTATCTACATATCTCTTAACAACAATGGAATTAAGATATTTGATATATTAATTTCAGTGGATATTAATGGCCGTAAAGGCCCAAACGTTGTTGGGAAAGATGTTTTTTGTTACAATTTGAGCACTCAGAACTCGCCTTATTCAGGATTAGTATCAAAAACAAATTTCTGGGGGCTTATAGGCACTTCAACTGAAAGAGAAACTCTTTTGAATGACTCCCAAAGAGGCTGCAATAAAAATGCCTCAGGCCAATATTGCGGAGCGTTAATCCAATATGACAACTGGGAGATTTCTGACGACTATCCCTGGTAAGCTTAACCATTTAAATCCTTTTTGTTTTTGTTAATATAAAATTAAAAAGGAGAAAATTATGAAAACAATTTGGGATAAATATGCAAAAGTTCTTGTTGACTATTCAACAAACGTACAAAAAGGCGACTTGGTGCAAATCCGGGGTGCAAGCGTTTATACAAAAGAGCTTGTGAAAGCCGTTTATAAACGAGTTCTTGAACGAGGCGGCCATCCGATTGTCAGAACTTCAATTGAAGATTTGTCAGATACTTTTATAAAATACGCAAGCGATGAACAGCTTGATTTTGTCGATCCGATTACGAAACTTGAATATGAAACAGTTGATAAATTCATTTCAATCGGCGGCCCTATGAACACAAAAAACATGGCGCGCGCTGATATGAAAAAACTTGCGCGGCGTTCTGCTGCAACAAAACCGCTTTCGGAAACCCTTCTTACACGCGCGGCAAAAGGAGATGCAAGTTGGGTTATTGCGGATGTTCCAACATATGCGCTTGCGCAGGAAGCAAAAATGTCTTTTGATGAATATTCAGACTTTCTTTTTAAAGCCTGCTATCTTGATCTGGACGATCCGGTGGCGAAGTTAAAAGAACTCGATGAACAGCAGACAAAATGGGCAAATTACTTAAACGGCGTGAAAAAGCTGAGGATTGTCGGCGATAAAACAGATATCACTTTTGCCGTCGAAGGCAGAAAATGGATTAGTTGTTCAGGTTTGAACAATTATCCGGACGGTGAAGTTTTCACTTCTCCTGTGGAAGACGACATAAATGGCGAAATTTATTTTGACTTCCCGCAAAATTACCGAGGAAATTCCGCAACAGGCGTTCATCTGTGGGTAGAGAACGGCAAAATCGTTAAGTTTGACGCTGAAACCGGAAAAGATTTTCTGGAAGCTATGTTGAATATGGACGCGGGTTCACGCGGAATTGGCGAAATCGCAATCGGTACAAACGAATGTATCAAAGATGTTACAGGAAACATTCTTTTTGACGAAAAAATCGGCGGCTCAATTCATATGGCTGTTGGCGCGTCTTACCCTGAGACGGGCGGAAAAAACATTTCCGGACTTCACTGGGACATGATTAAGGGTATGAAAAACAATACAGCCGAAACCGGCGGAAAAATATTTGCAGACGGTAAACTTATTTACGAAAACGGCAAATTTATGATATAATTCAATTTATACAAGTAAGAAAAGGATTAATTATGTACTATCAAGGATTAATAAACACATTCAGAGAGTTTTTGCCCGTAACAGAGAAAACACCGGTAATTACGCTTAACGAGGGAAATACCCCTTTAATTAAGGCTGATAATTTGGCAAAAAAAATCGGCGTAGATGCTGAAATTTATTTGAAATTTGAGGGCTGCAACCCGACCGGAAGCTTCAAAGACCGTGGCATGACAATGGCTGTTTCAAAGGCTAAAGAGGCCGGAAGTGGTGCTATAATATGCGCTTCTACCGGTAATACCAGTGCTTCAGCAGCTGCATACGGAGCAAAAGCCGGTATGAGAACTTTTGTTTTAATTCCTGACGGTTACATTGCATTGGGCAAGCTTTCGCAGGCAATGATGTACGGTGCTGAAATTATTGCAATTCAAGGAAACTTTGATGAGGCGCTTGAATTAGTCCGTAAAATTGCTGATGAATACCCGATTACACTTGTTAATTCAGTTAATCCGTACAGAATTGAGGGACAAAAAACCGGTGCATTTGAAATTTGTAACGCGCTTGGTCAAGCCCCTGATTATCACTTTATACCAGTCGGAAATGCTGGAAATATAACGGCGTACTGGAAAGGTTATAAAGAATTTCATGCGCTTGGCAAAATTCCGGCACTTCCTAAGATGATGGGATTTGAGGCTGAAGGCGCTGCGGCAATCGTTAAGGGTGAAAGAATTCTAAAACCCGAAACCCTTGCAACTGCAATAAGAATAGGAAATCCTGCAAGCTGGAAGTTTGCTGAAGCTGCCCGCGACGAAAGCAAGGGCATGATTAATTTTGTAACCGATGATGAGATTGTAAAAGCATACAAGCTTATCGCATCTTCAGAAGGTGTTTTGGCAGAACCGGCAAGTGCAGCGTCTGTTGCGGGCTTGATAAAAGTAAAAGATCAAATTGTTCCTGGCTCAAAAATAGTTTGCATTCTTACGGGAAACGGCCTGAAAGACC
>USGC01000218.1 GCA_900554095.1 uncultured bacterium | reverse complement strand
TTAATGGGCGTGTGTGTTTTTACATCAATTATCTTCGCGTCCGATACTTTTATAACACTTATTAAACAGATTTCTCTATTCGGAATACCTTTTAAAGTTGCATTAATGATAATTATTTTAAACTTGCCATCAGTAATTGTTATGACAATACCAATGGGGGTTTTGCTGGCGACTGTTATGACGCTCAACGGCTTAAGCTTGAAATCAGAAATTACGGTTATGCGAGCATGCGGCATCGGGCTTAACAGGATTGCAAAACCAATATTTGTGTTTGCGATATTGATGTCAATTTTCAGCTTCTTTATAAATGAAAGCATTGTGCCGGTTATGACAAAACAGTCTAAAGACCTTGCATTATGGGCTTTGGGACAAAAAAACATCCCTAACGGCAAACAGAATTTCGTTTTCAAAGAGCTTTCGCAAGAAGGGACGTTGAAACGTTTATTTTACGTTGGTTATTGCGAAGACAAAATTTTACATAATATAACGGTTCTTGATACGTCAAAAGAAGGCACAATACAGGTTCTGCAAGCAGATGAAGGTAAGACAAGCCCTGAAGGCTGGGATTTCCAAAAAGGTGCTGTCTACACTGTGGGCGATGACGGAAATATCTTAAATACTACTCTCTTTGAAGACAGCGTGATTAAATTCGGTCTTGATTTATCTAAAGAAATGAATAAAAATGTCGCTAAAGAAATGAATTTCACACAACTTATCAAATATATTTCTCAAAACATCGGCTCCATCGACAACGAGCAAAAAAATATTATAATTATAGAACTTTATGACAAGCTTGCACTACCGCTGACGACCATTGCTCTCGTATTAATCGGCGTGCCGCTTGCGATTACACCGCCAAGGGTCAGGTATAACAGAGGATTTTTATTCTCAATTCTAATTATTTTTACATATTATCTTATCCGCGCGTTATCAATTTCATTTGGGGAAGCCGGGACATTAGCACCGTTTCTAGCTGCGTGGATGCCGAATATTGTTTTAACAATAGCAGGTGCGGCCCTTTATTACAAAAAAGTATTCACAATTGATTAAAAACCATGGAAAACAAAAATATCTTTACTGAATACAACTCAATACATAGGCTTAACGGATATGATAACAATATCCTTCAACAAAAAGCCTATATGGAGCTTGACGATACCAGCCTCAAAATTGCTTATCAAATCGATGAGAAAGAAGAAATTCTAAAAAATTTAAAAGAAAAAATCGCCTCTGCCTCCGATGTTGAACCGCTTCAGAATATTCTCGATTTGAAAATGCAGGAAAAAAAATTGGAAAACGAAATTGCTGAATTGAAAGAACAAATCGGTAAAAAGCCTATACCTTTAAAAAACAATGAGAGCGTTTTTAATTCTAAAAAAATTCAGGCGCCTTTTATCAGAAAGTTCAGAAGATTTTTTTATAAGAATGTTCTATCAAAGATTTCCAAAAAGTTTAACGAGGTTGTTGCTATTTCAGATTCTCTTGAGCGGCTGGCTAAGATTAACAAAAACGTTGACGAGCTGATTGAGATGAAAGTACCTTACGGCGAAACTCCGGCGAATTACGAAAAGCTTACGGCCTATCTTTGTCATGCCAGCAGGATTCACTCTGAAATAAACAAGAATATCAGAAAAATTTCATAACATTACAAAATGTAACAAAATATTTAATATTTGAAATTACTCCTTTTCAAAATTTTTATATACAGTATATACAATGTATATGAAAATTAGAGAGGAGTTTTATTATGACAAATTTATCAGCAATGAGAGCCATCGCAGAACTCAACAAACTGCAAGAAGTCAGAAACAAAGAACAAGCTCCACAACAAAAAGAAGTTAAAAATGAAAATAAACCTAACTCAATTTTTGACGCTTTTAAAAAATTCTCTAAACAAGAAGTTTAAAAATGTATACAAAACACCTCAATAGTGAACAAAGGAGATATGTGATGAACGAAAGATTTCAAGAGTACACGCCCAAAAAAGGCGAATATTGGTACAGCATAGTTTCAGCGAAATATGATGTTGAAAATGAAGATGTTAAAGCAATTGTCGGTGAATTGAAAAAGTTACATAAGATTACGGAAACTTCCCTCACAATTCTGCCTGATATTCTTAAACTCCCAGAAGTAGTAAACGTTGGAGGCCGTGAGTACAAATTAGATTACGACAAAAACGTCGATATTAAAAATTACTATTTTTCACGATAAAAATGTCCAAAAGACCCTCATCGCCCGCATTACACGGGCGATGATTTTTTAATAGCTGACTTTGAACGGGTAATCGTCTGGGATTTTCCAGCCGTTGTACTGGATGTATAAAGCGCAATATTCTTGATTACGGGTATTGCATGCCCGATAATAAGTGCCTGCCTCAGTTATCCCATTTTTAAAAGTTTCAACTTTGCCATCCCAGTAATAATTATATGGTTTAAAGCTTCTGCGAGAGACTTTGGTGGATATTGGACTATAAATAAAACGAAAATTGCAAATACCCATATTTTTTGTCCAAGATCCGCCTTTAACGCATTTGAAATAATCCTTAGTATAAACCTCCCAGTCAGCCAGACTAGTTGGGTGAGTATAACGAAAAGAAGCACCGTCTGCCAGATAAAATACAGGATATCCGTCATCTGCATATTTTGTTTCTGTTATTTTCATGTATGGTGCAAGATACTTGTTTACCCATTTTTCGCGATCGGTTTTGCCTTTTACAGGGCGGCCTTTTATGTCAGTGTCAAGGTCGTCGTATTTTGCATACCAATACGCACTATCCCCGTAATCTACTTCCGCTAATTGTATTGCCTGGTTTATTGTGGAGTAGAATTTCATTAAGCGTGTTTCTACGACTTTGTTTGCATGGTTTTGGATTAAAGTTGGAAGTGTCAGGGCCGCCACAATGCCGATTATACCGAGGGTTATCAGAACTTCGGCTAAAGTAAAGGCTATCTTTGATTTTGTTGGGCTAAAAGCCCAACCTACTTCTG
>USGC01000217.1 GCA_900554095.1 uncultured bacterium | reverse complement strand
TCTTGATGTTCGCACCGCCGCCGCAGCCGCAGTCCAGCACCTTGGCGTCCGGCGCAAGCTCTAAAAATTGCAGCCCCCACCGGGCCACGGCGCTGTGCCCGACATTCATCATGGCGACCATAATTTTCCCGCCAAAGCCCTCGGGCTTGCGGGTGTTTTCAAAGAATGACATATCACACCTCCGATTTCACACATTCGGTATAAGTTAATGGAAAGGATGCTTTCAGCACGACGCTTTTCCGCACCGTCCAGCCGTTTTGCCGCAGGAAACGCAGGTATTCCTCGCTCGTCCATCTGCTGTGGAGCGGGAAGCCCGCCAGCTTCATGAAAAAGCGTCGTCGCCACATCTTCGCCCCCGGTAGTTTTCTATTTCAAACAGCAGCCGTGAATCTTGATAAATGTTGAAAAAAGTTCGTTTATCCGTTTATAAGTATGATACAATCAAGTTAGCAACAACTAACCAAATTATATCAAAAAGCAGACAGAAAGTCAATTTGTTTGTCTGCCCTCTGAAGTTTCTGTTATCAGTAGGGAGCGTACTTTCCACCATATAAACTTGTCAGATAAGTAATCCTTTTGATAGCCACTTTTGCATTTTTGATGGATAAACAATATAAAAGGGCAAACTTAAAGAGAGGGCTAAATGGGAGCTTTGGCAGTTGCCAAAACTCAAAAATAAATGTATAATAAAGTTTAATAAATAACAAAGCCTGAATCTTGCGGTGCAATCGGTGTGGGCTTGTTTGCCGTTGACAGCGACAGATAAAACTTATTTTGGAGAAGCAAATGAACAAGAACTTTCAGAAAAAAACGGCTTACGACTATGTACAGCAAACGAAAAAAGAGAATTTTAGTTTTTTGAACGAGACGTACGCACAACAGGGGCAAACGGTACTGTTCGGCGACTCAATTACGGAAATATTCAATAGCTATGAGCTGTTTTATGCCTTTTCGCAAACCACAGGACAGGCAGTTTACAACCGTGGAATCAGCGGCGACACAAGCGACAGATTGTTGGAAAGGCTAGAATGTAACGCCTTGAACATAAGCCCGAAAAATCTTGTGATTTTAATCGGAACGAATGACATCGGCTTAGGACTTCCGACCGAGTACACTTTGAATAATATAAAAGAAATTTTGCAAAGAACGCAAAAACTTTGCCCAAATACCAACATTGTGTTGCAGGCAATTTATCCCGTTAATTCGCATTTGTCAATCATTGCAAGGCAGATGGTCGGCAAACGCAGTAACAAAAAGATTTTGGCAATCAACGAGGAACTGCACAAAATTGCTCTTGACAGTAAGGTGCAATGGCTCGACCTTACAAAAGTGCTGTCCGACGAAAAGGGCAGGCTTGCAAAAGAATACTGCTATGACGGTCTGCATCTGAACGCCCAAGGTTTTGAGATCGTATCCGAAAATATTATTCCTCTGTTGAAATAAGCATAATACGAAAAAAGAGGACTTGAAGTGTCGTTGAACTGCCCCAGATTGTGCAGACAGTACAAAAAAGCAGCCTAAGGTAGAATAATTTAATTTTAAGCAACAAACTGATTTCGTTTTTCGAGCGGAGACGGTTTTGTTTTTGTTTGAATACGGTAATTGTTGTAGAAGTTGATGTATCCGGATTTTATTTCGGCTGTTTTTTTACAGCGCCTTTTTTCATTCTTGCTTTTTTTCTTAAACTTGATATAATGAAAAAAGTTAGAAAAGAGGGGATTTCTTTTGAAAACTTCTACAGAAATTCAATCCATTGTTGATGTGATTGGCGAAGAAAAAGCCATTGAAATGATTGCAAAAGCCGGCTTTGATGCGTGGGATTTTTCCATGTTTAATATGAAAAAACGCATGAATCCTTTTGAGGGGCTTTTTAAAAAGAAATATGCGCTTGTAACGAATGATTATCTCAAATTTGCAAGGCACTTAAAGCAGATTGGCGAAGAGAACGGTGTGGTTTGCAATCAATCCCATGCACCGTTTCCGTCACTCCATAAAAATGTTCGCCCTTATTTACAGCGTGCCATTGAATGTACCGCAGAAGCGGGTGGCAAGATTTGCGTCATTCACCCGGATAACCTTAAGTCTCCCAAAGAAAATGCCGAGTTTTTCTTAGAACTTTTGCCCTTTGCCAAAGACTACGGCGTAAAGATCGCAACAGAAAATATGTGGAATTGGAATGTTCAAAAGAATGAAGCAAAGTTTGCCGCTTGTTCTAACCCTGAAAGCTTTAATGCACATTTGGATGCCATAAATGACCCATATTTTGTAGCCTGTCTCGACCTTGGACACGCCGAAATGCGCGGCTTAGATACAAGTGCCGTAGAGATGATTGAAAAACTCGGCAGCCGTTTACAAGCCCTGCATATACACGATAACGATTTACACCACGATTCTCACCAAATTCCGTTTTCAATGCAAATAGATTTTGAACCAATTGTGAAAGCACTCAAAGCCATCCACTATGACGGCTATTTTACCTTAGAGGCTGATCAGTTTATGAAAGCATACAATCGCAATAATGCCTTTGAGGGCGTAAAGCTTTTGGCAGAGTCCACAAGGAAACTTGCCGATATGTATGAAAAAGCCTAAACAATTATAGTAAAAACCGCTGTCTTATAGACGGCGGTTTTTTGTTGGGAATTTTTCTCAAACAGCTTATATTTTACCGAAAAGAGGGGTATACTAAACATAGCGCCAGACTGTACATAACAACTAAAAAGGAAGATGTATTACTAAGTGGTATTAAAAAGGTTTAAATATGAAAAAAGAATCTTACTGATGACCACCTTTGCATTTTTGATGGATAAACAATATAAAAGGGCAAACTTAAAGTGAGGGCTTAAAGTTTTATTACTTTAAGCCCTCTCTTTTCTTGAAATATCTCTCAAATTTTTTGCTCATTTCAATTCGTGTTACGATTTTGATTTGAGCGATATCTCTCAAAAGTCTCAGTCATAAATGCCCTAAATCGCACTAAAATGACTTTGGAA
>USGC01000216.1 GCA_900554095.1 uncultured bacterium | reverse complement strand
GGACTCTTTGCGGAAATGCAACAATCATGGAAGGCTTAATCGCAGCCTATGATGTGGTTTCTGACGCGTCTTTGAAAACAAAAATCGCAAAATCCGCAGCAGCCGGAACATCTTTTTTAATGAAGTATCAGGTTCAGTCAGGCAAAATGGAAGGCGGAATTCCAGGGACTTCTAACTGGAAAAGCAAAAATTCCCAAAAATCAGACAAAGAAATTCGTATAGATAATGTTCAACACTCACTTTCAGCGTTTATAAATTACAAGAAAATTACGCAAAATTAATCCAAAAGCGCAAAAAAATTTTTTACCTGTTTTATTTTTCCCAGGAGAAAACATGAAAGTAAATAACATTACCCTTCAAAGCCGAACACAGGCTTTGCACTTTGAAAACCCGCAGAAACAAAAGAAAATCACATTTAACACAAACGAAGCACAGGAAATCCAAAACGCGAAACTCCCTTCAACAAAGGATTATTTAAGCTTTACCGGCGGCTACAGCCTCAACCTTGCCGAAACTATTAAAAATCTCGACAAACTCGCCGAGAAAAATTTCTCTGTCTATCCGAAAAACATCCGCGAATGGGCCGGCATGATTTTGGATAGCGGCAACACGGCAAAACAAACGCTGATTGACATCCACAAAAAATATTACGAAGCTTTGAAAAATTGCACATCTTTAAATGAGGTTAAAGCAAAATTCCCGGAATTTTCTGACGTAAAATCAGACAAGGACGTTATGTTTAGTAAAAATTCTTTTGGCGAAGCAGTTAAGGCCGGTGAAATTGAATGCTTTGACAAAAACGAAGATTTGTCGCTCCAGATTTTAAAATTATATTACGGCGATGGGTTTTCGCTGAATGATTTGAAGAAATACACAAATGGAAAAGATATCTATTATACGATGACAAAACTCGGTATTCCGCGACAAAATCAGACTTACGGGTATATATTAAAATTTTCCGATCCTGAATATAACGAGCGTTTGACGGCAGAGATGACATACAAACGCAGACTTGCACTTGATAAAAAAGCACAAGCAGAAGGTGAACCTGTTTATATTCCGCGCGGGCCGCTTTCAAAAGAGCACTGCGAACATATTTCCGAAGGCTTGCAGAAATATTGGCGCGAAAATCCTGAGCGGATGCTTTACATGTCCGAAAAAATGAAAGACTTCTACCGCCAAAACCCGGAAAAGAGTGAAGAACTTTCCCGCGTTATGAAAAAAGCATGGAATGTTTTCGGTGCAGACAGGATTAAGGGCGCGCTGAGCAAATTCATGCAGTCAAAAGGTTTTAAAAACTTCCAGGCTGAGGCAAATCCAGTTGACCTTACAAAAGAGCAGTCAAAAGCAATGAAGCAGTTTTGGGGCTCAAATGAGTGGGCACGAAAGGCTTTTTCAAAAAACATGGAGTACGCTTGGAAAAAAGTAAAAGAAGAAAACGAACTTCATTATATTGTAAACATTACTCCAAACGGTTATCGAAAACACTTCTATCAGTGGGCAAAGGAAAATAATATCGATACAAGCAATTTGAACTTTGATATGATATATTATCCTTTCAACAAGACGAAAAACGATATTGACAGATCAGAATTGAGTGTTTATACGCGTAGATTTGCGGTCGAAGCTGGAGGAGATGAACCTTCAAAAATTGCAGATGCATACTTATTGTCAGTTTTGCAGGTTAATCGAGATTTGTCAAAGTTGAATTTCAAAAAACTTTCGTCCTCTATGCAAAAATTGGTTGTTGATATTAACTATACGATAAAAGAAGAATTATTTGGCGACGGATTTATTCCGATAAGAAACATCAGATCAATACAAGAAATGGATACAATGAGAATGCAAAGATTGTATTCCGGTCTTGTACAGGAATGTTATGCAAGACAGAAGCCGGAGGTTGCCGCTTTGTTTGAAAAATATATGAACGAAGTTTATGACAAAATTGATAGCGGCTGGGAGCCTGGAAACTCTTTGTCAATGTATGATTTTTCCCGAGATTAAAATATTATAAAGGATTTGAAAACCTCTTGAACTTGTACTATAATTAACATATAGTATTGAAAGAGAGGGTTAATAATGATCGATAAAACAGCAATCATCCATCCGTCAGCAGAAATTGCAGACGACGCGATAATCGGGCCTTACGTAGTAATCGGCGAAAACGTTAAAATCGGACACCGCACAAGAGTAATTTCAAATGCTCACATTGAGTTTGCAGAAATAGGCGACGACTGTACAATTTCACCGTTTGCGACAATAGGTTCTGAGCCTCAAGACTTGGGGTACAAAGGGGAGCCTACAAAAGTTGTAATCGGCGACGGAACAATTATCAAAGAAAACGTAACTGTTCATAGAGGCGCAGCTTGCGGAGATTTTACAACAAGAATTGGTAAAAAATGTCTGTTAATGGTAGGTTCTCACGTTGCGCACAACTGTGTGTTGGCTGATGAAGTTATCCTTGCAAACCTTGTAACCTTAGGCGGACATGTACATGTCGGCTTTGGCGCGTTTGTGGGCGGAATGAGCGTATTCCATCAGAATATCAGAATCGGCGATATGGCTATTGTAAGCGGATTTTCAGCTTCACGTCAAGACATCCTGCCATATTCAAAAGGCGAAGGTCGTCCGCCTGTTCCGCGCGGACTTAACGTAATTGCGATGAAACGCCGTGGAGTGCCGTTAGATGTCAGAACGCATACCAATGAAGCATTTAAACTTCTGATTTCCGAAGAATACAACACAACTCAGGCAATCGAAAAAATTAAATCTGAAATCCCGATGAACGAATATATCGAAAAAATGATAGAATTCATTAAAACTTCAAAACGTGGTGTGCTTCTGAAAACCCACAAATCCGGACACGAAAGCCTTCAGGATGAATAATATGTTGCAGGGTGTACTTACAAGAGTGCACCCCAACTGTACTTGAAAAATTTCAGCAGATATGATATAATGGGTTAATAAGTTAAAGATTTCAAAAGTTTAAAAGGAGGCAAAAGGCATGAATAGT
>USGC01000215.1 GCA_900554095.1 uncultured bacterium | reverse complement strand
GCAGCGATGATTTTGCTGATTTTTATAAAAATCCTCAGGGGTATTTTGCAGTGGGTGTCGTGGATAACCGGATTAAACAGGCCTTAAAGACCGAAACATCGCTTTGCTGCCTGTCCGACGAAACCCTGCTGAAAAACCAAAAACACCATCCGGATTTGACTATTGATGATTATCTACAAATTAATAAAGTCTTACAAAATTACGATATCTTGGTTCAAGATACGGAAAAAACCGTTGTTGCTGTAAAAAAAATCTCCGGAAAAAATTATTGGCTGGCAGTTAAGGTTACCCGCAACGGTAATGAAATATTTACGCAGACTTATCATCTGGCAGAAGATCGTCAATTACGCAAACTAATTACCAAAGGAACTCGCCTAAAATAGGCTTGCCTAAAGTTATAATTTTTAATATTATCATCTCTAATAATGGAGATTTAGAGATGACAGATTTAAAAATATGTTCAATAGGGGCTAAATTTTTTAACAATAGCATTGATTTTAATACGAGAGCCAGTTTAGACGAGTATGAAATAATTAACGTTTATCCTACACCTACTGAGGATCAAACATATAGTTTGGGAGAAGATAAAAAATATTCAGAATGTTGGAATAATTTTGAATATTGGAAAAAACAACTAACCGAAGTTAACAATAAATTAATCATTATTAACTTGTTTGCTAAAAGAACAATAGCATCGGTAAATTCATATGGAGAAGTAAAAGAATATTTTTATAATTACAATTTTGTGCCTTGCATAAATAGCGCTAAAATAGAAAATTGTGCCGGAAACGAGGTTGTAGCCGCTAATTGTAATTCTTCTATAAAAGCCCTTTATGAATGGATTAAATCACGAGATTTATTCTGTTTCCACGTATATATGAACCAAGAAAATTATACGCCTATGTTTTTTACGAAAAATAAACAGAATAAATTAGGTGGAATTTATAAAGATAAAGAACATAATAATATTTATTTGTTTTTGCCGATGTTTAAGCTTAATATTTTGGGTTATAGCTCTGAGAGGGAAGAATACCGAGAACTATTAAAAGATATATATAATGAATTTTTTTCAACATCCGTTCCTAAACAGCCAGAATGGGTAATAAACAACCCTGATTATTTATCAAGAACTGAAAAGGATGAGCAAAATAAAATTTCCGAGAATCAAAAGAAGATAGATGAAGCCTTACAAAAGATTGAAGTTTCGAATCAACTTATAGAAAAAGAACAGAATCTAAAAACTCTATTATATGGGCAGAGCCATGAGTTAGAAAAGGGTATTTTAGAAGCAATGGAACTTATAGGTTTTATTAATCCTCATACTTATACGACAGATAATTGCGAAATTGATGTACTTTGCAGCGAAAGTGATAATCCCGGCTTTTTGTTAATTGGTGAAGCCGAAGGCGTTTCTAAAGGGACGGTTAATAATAAAAAAATTAATCAACTTCATACTCATGCAGCAACGTATATTACAGAAAATGATGTTGATATAGAAAATCTATCAATTTCATCAGTATTGTTTGGTAACGCTTTTACAGCTATGCCTCCAGAGCAACGGGATCAAGAATATTTTGGTCAGCACGTTTATAAAATTGCGACACTCCAAAATATTAAGCTGGTTCGTACACCGGATTTGTTTTCTGCTGCCCTTTATATTAAGGATACCCAAGATCAAGCCTATGCTAAACAATGTTATGACTTATTTTTTGATGGTAAATCAGGACAAATTGAGTTTCCCAAACATTCGTGATTTAAAATAAATTAACGGATATGCAGCAGAGCTGGACACTTCTGCACGCGAGCCACCTTAAAGGTGTCCTACGGCCTCCAGTTTCACCGTGTTTTACATATCCGTTATTTTTATTATATAAGCAGACAAGTCCAAAATCAAACAATTTTTTAATTGATTCTTAGTCCTTTTCTTTTATAGTATGCCTGACAGCCTAACTCAGCTGCCGGAAATTATTATGTATTCTACCGGAATTTTCCTTCCGCGAGAATAATATAACAATGAGTTATGTAGAAAAATCGTTGTGACTTCGTACGTCAAACTGACGGAGGAGTACAACGAATAAGTTATTTATGTAACAAATAAGTTGTTGCTGTCTCGCAGTAGGAAAAGCTCCTCCACCTTTGGGAGTTGAAAGGTGGAGAAATTTAAGGAGTTTTTAATATGCGAGACGCAAACGGGACTACTATTAAAACAATTAAACGTCAAAGCCGCGGCCGTTGTCCAGACGGAACACCTAATCCGATAGACGTATATGTCGGCCACCGGCTAAAAGCTCGCCGGCTGCTTTTGGGAATGAGCATGGATAAACTGGCCTCATTGATGGGGCTGACTTTTCAGCAAATCCAAAAATATGAACGAGGCAGCAACCGCATTGGCGCCAGCCGTATGTGGGACTTCAGCAAAATTCTAGGCGTTGACGTTAATTTCTTTTTTGAAGATATGCCGCAGGACATCGCGGATCAGAGTCCGCGGAATTTTGTATATGATCCTGATATCATTGACAACAGTGACAATAATCCGCTGCCAACGCCCCTTGACAGAACAAATGAAGCTCAAGAACTGGTACGAAACTATTTTAATATACAAAACCGTGCTGCCGCTCGCAGCATTTTTCTTTTGTTAAAAAGTCTGGCCACATCTTCGCCGAAAATCAATATTCCGCCGCAGGAGTAGTTTTTAGGCCGAGGGGGTGTAATGTTATATAAACTTTAAAAGAATGTGTTACACCCCGTTTAAACCCCCTTTAAAATCGATAAATAAAATAAAAGTACGCGCACCTGTAACAAAACCTAACTAGGTTTTGTTTAAACCAATTTCCCAAGACAATCAATCCGGACACCAGTCCAGCTTTTTAAATAAGCTGTATCGGCCTATGTTGAAGACATGACTGATACACATTTTGACATATCCATTAATTCCCTGCAGCTGGAACTTAATCCGGACAATCCAGTTCCGGATGAAGTCCAGCTTCTCCCCTATGGCAAAATCAAAGGCCGCGACGGCCGCAAATTCTCTATGTTTGACG
>USGC01000214.1 GCA_900554095.1 uncultured bacterium | reverse complement strand
GCTTTAGAAAAAGTTTTTCTTGCTGACCAGTATGAAGTGTGGGCAAGAAAGAACGGACGTTTGCTCCATACACTTGAATTATCATAAATAAATCCGGTTGGATTTTCAATATTTATCTTAATTATATTCTGCATATCTTCAGCAGTAAGATTGCGCGAGCTTGGGAAGCCAAGCGGATCTTCACGGAAATTCACTGTCAGCATAAAAAGCCCGTTTTCCATAATATATTTAAGGAGAAGTTTGTTGTAATATGTGAGTTCATAATCAGAATCAGACAAATCTGAATAGAACAGTACAAGCGGGCTTGCAAAATTCACAATACCCTTAACAGTTCCGGGAGGAGAACAAACTTCTTCTGTAGCAGTGTCTATTTGAAGATAATTTTCTTTTAAAGTTTTTTCGTATTTGTCAAAAGCCAGGTGTCCATCAGTTGTAACAACTCCGATTTTTCCGGCGGCAAGCGCTGCAATACATGTATTTTTGCGGGGGTTTGCCTTTACGAATTCTCTCATATCTTCTGTTACATCTATATTTTCAAAAAGCTTTTCAAGGTTTAGGTAAGGCAGAGTATTGAACAAATATTCATAAGTAATAAATGTTCCGGCTGAATATCCGTATATAACAACTTTTTTGCCGGACTTTGCCTGTTCTTTAACCATGTTATTAAGGTTTTGAACTATGGGCAGCATATGATGAGACTTCTGAACCCAAATTGCGTCGTGCAAATATGATGCGATGACAGCTCTTACCTGATACGCAATTGTAGGGCTGAAGGCTTTTGATAAATCAAGCTGGCTGTGAACAAATTCCAAGTCATTTTTGCTCATATCGCCCCAGAAAAAAATCTTTGGTTCTTCGCCAATTTTGTACGAGGAATTATTTGAAAAAAGTGAAAGCATGTTTTTATCTTTTTCAAAAGTTTTTTTCAAAACCGGATGCAGCTTTGTAACACCTTTTATATACCATTGCCGCATTTTTTCATTGTTATTGTTGGAGCCGTTTATATAGATAAATTCAACATCATCTGCTGTATATGCAGCCATGTTAAAGCCGGCACAGAATGCAGATAACAGTATTACGCTAAAAATCTTTTTCATAATCAAATTCTATCACAAATCAGCATATAAACCAATTGTGTATTTTTTGTAAACTTTAAAATAAAAATGACAATTTTTTTTATCTTTATATTTATAATATTTATACATAGGAATATTTATGAAAATTTATCCCGTAAGCAGTCTAAAGCTTAAACAACAAAATACAGAATATTTTAAACCGTCTGCCGCAACCCCGATTAATGAAAATCTGCAATCATTTCCAACAGGCTATTACATGCCGGTGTTTGGTGCAAGGCCTATGGATTTTGCATCTAAGCTTGCGGCGCTGGAAAATATTCACTGCCCCGTCTGCGGCAAAGAAATGCTTAATGAAGAACAGTTTAAAAAGCTTATCCAACTCGCCGGCTCAGCACAAAATACAAGAGAATTCGCCTCAGTTCTTGAAAAAGCTAAAAGGTATATGCCCCAAAATTATGATAAGCCAATTAGATTTATTCGAAAAATCGCCTCAAATTCACCGGACTTATCCATTTCTGATCTGGGCAAGATAATTAGCAAAGGCACTGAAACCCTTTTACATAAAGAGTTTAACCACTCGGTTAACCATATCAGCCGCTTTGAAAAAGAAAATAATCTCTCTCAAGCCGACATTGAAAAACTAGATTTATGCAAAACCAAGATGAGTGAATTTGCTAATAAACCAATTCCGGCATATAAAGATGTTAAAGTCCTGCTAAACGAAACAATAAGCGCCATTGATAACCAAAAACGCTGGGATTTGTACACGAAAATAAAAGATAATTTGAAAGAAATCTACAATTATCATTTTATCTTCAAAACCCCAAAAGATAATTCTCTTCCATTAGGCGCAAACTATCTGAATAAAATGCTTTCACCCTCAAAGTCAGTTGTTTACAAAATCAATAAAAATCTCGACGATTCAAAAAGATTTAATCAACTTCTCATATGCACCGACTGTAACAATTACAAATTTAACACCATAAGAGGCTGGATGCAATGGCAAAAAGATATGCCGCAAAATGTTAAAACTTATTTAGACGATATAAGCCAGGCTGTTATTGACAACAAACTTGACAAAGATAGCAAGTATGTTCAAGAAGTTCCGGGGCTTATCAAGCAGCGCAGCAACTACAAAATTAATTACAACAAGTCAGATCTTGACGGCAAAGTTTTATCAAAAATCTTTGAAGAAAATCGTATTCCATACAGATTTGAACGATTTGAAAACATTCCCTGCGCATATTGCAACACAACAACAACCACTCACGACCAAAAACTTCAACTTAAAACTGAAATAAAAAATTCCTCCACGCTTTTTGAACTTCGCAATATCGCCGCTATTAATGAAAAACATATCCACCCCGCTTACCAAAAAACTATAAGGCTATTTAATGAGATTTTGATTAAAAATCCTGATATCTCTGAACAAGAAATGTTATCAGAGCTTCAAAAACAGTCCAAAAATAACATTAAAATTGAATACAGCAGGATGAGAAGCGCTATTATTAAAGAAGTTAAAAAAACAAATTTGAATATTTTTGACAAATATCTCTTGAAAGATTTTCTCAATCAGGCAGAAAACTGCCTTGCTAAAGCAAACCCTGACCGATATTTGTCCACGGAATTCTACTCAAAAATCATTGGAAAGACGCTCGATCAAATGCAAAATCCTATAAAAGAAAAACTAAAATTTATTGCAATAGAAAAAATGCGCTCAATTCTTTTGACAGATTCAGTTTTAGTTCCTCCTCCAACCGCAATAAAAGAAAATATTACGCCGCTAAAGGTTGTTTTTGAAACTATTTTCAACAGAGCAACCCTCACCGGCGACCACTTTTTAGCAAAGTCTATGGGCGGTGCAAACACTGATGAAAATATTATTGGCTGCTGCCGCCACTGCAACAAAGAAAAAGATGATCTTTCACCCGACGTATATTCCCGGCTTCATCCGTCTATTAAATCTAATATCC
>USGC01000213.1 GCA_900554095.1 uncultured bacterium | reverse complement strand
TTAATCAATAAAGAGTTAAATGATGAAAGGGGGCTTAGCGAAGTTTTAGTCAATACTGACAAAGGTGGAAGATTGTTAGAAGAGTGCGAAGCCCAGTTTAAAATTTTTGAGCAAGCCGATTTTGATGCCATCTTACCCTATAATCCGACAATTCATATTTCTGAAAAGCACCACGGCAATCGGGATAAATTTTTTAAAGACATTAATAAAACCTTGCATACAGCGGTTGACGATAATCTGGAATATGATTATTTGTGCCTTAATTTTTGGACATCATTAAACTATGGTGCTGTTTTGACGGCTTATGCTTTCCAGACCGTTCTGGAAAGTTTGGGATATACGAACGCGCACATAGATTACAGATATGACCATGTGAAAGATAAATTTGATGGTAGTTTTACGGATGAATTTGCCCGCAAATATCTGCACCAGACCAGACAATATTATAATTACAAAGATTTCAGAGGACTCAATAAAATTGTAAGAAACGGATTTATCGTCGGCTCGGATCAGGTTTTTCGCGATGACTATATCAGGCACATACCAGGGATATATTTGTTGGCGTTTGCCGATCCGGACAAACAAAGGATTGCAATATCCGCAAGTTTTGGCAAAGATACTTTTAAATTAAGATATGCTGATAAATTTTTGGCAGCGTTTGATGCTGTTTCCGTAAGAGAAGATGACGGACTGAATATCTTAAGGCAACATAACTATCCGGACGGCAAGCATATTTTGGATCCAGTATTTTTGGCAGACAGCAGAATTTTTAAGGATTTGGCTGAAGGTATCAATGTTCCCACGGATATGGTGGTCGGATATGTTCTTGATGAAAATGAGGATATTAAGAATTTGATCCGAAAATATGGCAACAAGTACGTTAATATTGCTAAGGAAAATTTGAGTGTTGAACAGTTTATGGCCTATTTTCTGAACGCTAAGGCAATTATTACGGATTCTTTTCACGGAACCTGCTTTGCCATTATTTTTAACAAACCGTTCAGAACGTTTGGCAATGAAATGAGAGGAAATTCAAGATTTTCTTCTTTGTTTAATACATTCGGGCTTGATTATGATAATTTGGGCGCAGATACAGATTGGGACAGCATAAATCAAATCATAAATGCTGAAAAAGAAAAAGGGCTGGAATGGCTGAAACATAATCTTGAAAAAACTGCGAAAAATAATGTCAGATTATGCAAAAAACTGCATAAATTGGCAGCGAAAAGCAAACATCATTCTTTTTGGTGGCATTTGCGTCATCTGAAGTTTTGAGGAAACAATGAAGATAACAGAAATTACTGACAACAAAGATAAAATACTTCAATTAAACGTCTTTCCCGATGTCATCAAAAACCGCTTTGATGTGTTACACTCTGCGGTTGAAAATAGGGGGGGGTACACTTTATATTGTATAGAAAATAATATGCAAAAAACATATATTCCCGTTTTTTTCAACAATACTTCATGCGAACTCGGGTGCTATATGCGCAAAATAGATAAATGTCTTTTTGAAAAATTTGTTAATTATTTATTTAAGACACATAAAAAACTTCAGGTTGTTAGCGTGCTGCATACTTTAACGGATATAGCCACTCTGTCTGTTGCATCGCATTGGCATATTGAATTGCCAGATACGATTGAAGAATTTGATGGTTTGTTATCAGCGAAAGAGAGACAACATTGTAAATATTATGCCAAAAAATTATTAAATGAAGTTGGAAACATCAGTTTTGAAAAAATAAACAGAGATTCAATTTCTCAAGATGTTGTGGATTTGTATTTATTATGGAAAAAAGATTCGCATAAATTTTCTTATGAAAAGACATCTTATTTAAAAGATTTTTGCGTATCTAACGCATATTTATTGAAGACAAACAATACCATTATAGCGATTGGATTTGATGTTGAAACAAGCAAAGAAAATGTATATTTTGAAAACTTTTCTTACGATTCTAAGTATTCAAAGTATTCTATAGGAATGATTCTTTACCATAATATCATTGAAAGTTGGATAAATGACCACAAAAAGATAGCCTATCTATTAGGTGGAAATTATGAATATAAGAGACGTTATAACGGTATTTGCACTATGACGCGTAGTGGCGGCATATACAGACATCCATTTATTGAAAAATTGTGCTACTTAATTGGTAAAAAGTTTAACCTTTTACAATTACCGTATAAAAAATCCATAGTAAACGTAATCAAACATTTATTTCTACTAAAATATTATAAAAAAAGATTTAAACAAATCGCTTTGAAGAATACTAATCTTTAAGTCTATAAAACTCAGCAATTTGAAGATATGGGAAGTTAAGTAATTATTTTTAATTACGAAGCATTTAGTGTTCGTGATGAATCATCTTCAAAATAATTTTGTCTGGATCTGAGAGTGAATCTCGCTTGAAAATGTCCTGATGAGCATTAATTAAATGTATCGAGGAAGGTGAGGGTGAGATGCAATTGAAAAAATATGGTTTAAATCTTATCAGCGTTACGGCATTGGGTATCGGTTCCGTCGTCGGTGCCGGTATTTTTGCACTTTTGGGACAGGTCATCATGATGGCCGGAGACCAGACTTATTACGCTTTTATCATCGCCGGGGTTGCCGCTTTGTTTTCGGGATATTCTTATTCCCGGCTGGCCGCCGCATATCCAGATTCCGGAGGACTGACCGATTATTTTCATATTGCATTCAAAAAACGCTGGGTCGTGGGGACGTTTTCTCTTATTTATATGATGACGTCAGCCGTTTCCATTTGTATGATGGCAAAATCGTTTGGCATTTATGCCGTAAAACTTTTTCCTCATGTGCAAGATACAAATTTTTTTATTAACGCTGCAGCATGCTTTTTGATTGTGGGGCTGGCGGCCTTAAATATGCAGCGTTCCAAAGACGTCGGCAACACCGAGATTGTGATGGTCTCCATCAAGATGGGAATTTTGTTGAGTTTGATTATTGCCGCTTTAATTCATTATGACATTGCCGAGAAAATGCAAACCATTCCGTTTAATGAAGTCAAGTTTATGGGAAGCATCGGCGTGACGTTTTTTGCCTTTGCCGGTTACGGTGTTATTACAAATGCTGCC